>CAZPZL010000566.1:0-1502 GCA_964590925.1 uncultured Granulicella sp. | reverse complement strand
CGCGCCCTTGTAGTGCTCGCCCCAGCGCACGTCGTGCAACGTGGTCGAGGGGTCCAGTCCCAGCGCCGTCCAAACGCGGTTGGTAATCAGCTCGTCCACGCCCGCGCACTCGTCCACTTCATTAAAGTGCGGCAGCGGCCCGCCCGCATACAGCTCTTCCTTCGTGCCCTCGGCAAACACCGGCGGACGGTCAGCATTGTTCAGCAAGCCCTCAGCCAGGTCTGACGCGGGCGCCATGTCCTTCAGTCCCTGCTGATACTGGATGCCCACCGCATCGCAGCCAAAGTCCTTGGCAATGCGCACGGCAGAGATGTACATCTTCGACTGGTCCAGAACTTGATTGAGCGTCAGCTCGGTCGCCTCATCCTTGCCCAGGTCGAAGGTAAAGCCCTTCTTCACCAGCCAGTCGTACACGCCGCGCGCATCGCTGTCGCTCACCGTGCGCATCTTGGCCACCAGCGCCGACTGGCTCAACCGCTCCTTGAAGATGCCCATCGGATTCAGCAGCTCGTCGTCGATGATGGCGTTGTACATGCCCATGCAGCCCTCGTCGAAGATGCCGAGAATCGCTTTGCGATAGCGCAGATCGCCGGCCAGTTGCGCGCCCAGCGCCGCGCTCTCCTTGGGCAGCCTGGCCGCGTTCAGCGCGTGCACGTGCGACGCGTCATGGCTGATCTTGCCCTCGCGCAGCCATTGGTCCAGAGACTTCTTGAAATACTCGTCCGTAAATTCCTTGCTCCAGATGGTCGAGAACGCCCTGCCCGCCTTGGTCAGCGAAGCATTCAGATTCAGCATCCCCACCAGTCCCGGCCACAGCCCCGACCAGTTGGCAACGGTGAGAATCGGCCCCTTGTGGCTGCGCAGTCCCGGCAGCACATGGTGGCTGTACTGCCACACCGCCGTGGCAAACACCACCTTGGCCTCGGGATGAATCTTCATAAACACATCCATCCCCATGCGCTGCGAGTCGATGAAGCCGTGCTTCTTCTGCTCGTCGTACGCGTGGGCGCGAATCAGCTTGTAGCCGCGCTCGGCAAACGCCGCCGTCAGCTTGGCTTCCATATCGCGCTGCGCTGCCCAGCAACCCTGGTTGGCCGAGAGCCGCAAATCTCCGCTGACCACCATAAACAACTCGTTGTCCGCCGGCTTCTTCATCCCGTTCATTCCCACTGTCATTTCAATTCACTCCTCGCAAGCGGGGCTCTCTCCGCCCATCAAAACTATACACACTCCGGTTGCAGTCTTGCGTTGCGCCTCGTGCGAGAGGGGTTTGCGGCAAGCTGCCGGACCGGAGTGGGTACGCATCTTCCCGACGCCGGCATTTAGCATGAAATGATGATGATTAGAGCCGCCGTCGCACAAATTGGAAGTGTGTTGTTCGATACCCCGTCGACTCTGCTGAGGGTCGAGACGCGATGCCGGGAGGCAGCGTCGGCCTCTGCGCAGTTGCTGGTATTCCCAGAGGCGCTCCTGGGCGGCTATCCGAAAGGATTGACCTTTGG
>CAZPZL010000565.1:0-1506 GCA_964590925.1 uncultured Granulicella sp. | reverse complement strand
GTCCAACTTTCCCACGTCAGACTTGTTGAGATCGATCTGCGCGGCGAACCAGCGCACCGCCTCTGCCAACACAGGCGGATCAATCTGCCTACGGAACTGCGCCACCAGCGCATGGCTCAACTCGTCGATCAAACCCATGGCAAAGAGCGCGCCCGCATTGAACGCGCCCGCCGGATCGGCATCCGCGCCGCGCGCCTTATTCAACGCCTCAGCCAACCGACGGCTCGCCCCCACATCGGCGAAGACGACGTTGCCGCTGTAGCCGAACAGCAGCTCGTCAATCTGGGTTGATTCTCGTACAGCGCGGGAGATGTGAAATTCCATTTTGCTTGAGCCTCGATTGCATGGATACAGACTCCTACCAGTATCGCTCGCAATCGACTTCAGTGCACCACGCCAGTCAGGAAAGCGCGCTTAAGCCAAGATTGCGCTCTCGCCAGAGTCGATAAATACCCCAAGCCGCGGCTGTGCAGTTGTCGACAATGCTCCCGTCCACCAGCATCTGCTCGAACTGAGCGACGCTGACACGGCGAACTTCGAGATCGCTCTCCTCAACATCGCGTTCCACCTCGCCCTGCGCCAAACCTTCGGCGAGGAAGACGTGCTGCCTCTGATTCATTACTCCGTAAGCGATCTGCAATGTGGTTAGCTGCGTCATGCGTTCGGCGCTGAGACCTGTCTCCTCACGCAACTCGCCGCGCGCCATCTCCTCCGGCACTACGTCAGCCTGCTCCCAGCCGCCTTGCGGTAGCTCTAAGTGGCGCGCGCCCACGGTGTAGCGAAACTGCTCGACCAAATAGAGGAACTCGCCCGCGTCGGTCGTCTCCAGCGGAATCACGATGCAGGCTGGGTCTTTATCCACGACGCCGTAGATGCCGCGCTGACCATTGGCGCGCTCAATAACATCCTCGCGCAACCGAGTCCAGTGGTTGCGATAGACCTCGCGACTGCTGATGGTTTTGATCGGGCGATGAGTGCTCGCACGCGACGCCGTTGTTTGCTGAGAATCTTCGCTCAAGACCCCTTCTCCGTTCCCGTCTTCTCCTTTGACAAGTTTGCCCAGTAAACCGCGTACTTCTCGTCCGTGATGCTAAAAAGCGGCTTGATCGCAGGCGCGTCTTTTGCGATTGATTTGAAGGCGAGGTTCTTGGCCGATGTGACCTCGATCCACTGCGCAGCATCGCTGGCCGGAGCCGACGGCGCCTCTGCCGCAGGTCCCCAGTCAGAGGCCTTCGGCGCTGGATCGTAACCGCCGATCTTGAGCGGTCCGTCCTTCGGGCCCGGTCCGAGGTCCGCCGCCAATACCAGCGGCCCGTAGAGCGCGGCGCGCAGCGAGGAGTCGCCAAGCAGCGGCTCGGTGGTGAGCTGCATCGGCAGCTTCACTTCGATCTTGTCGCCATCCCGCCACTGGCGCGTGAGCGACAGGTAGCTCCCCGACTGCGCAAAGGACTCCACCTCGCGTCCGTTGATGCTCAAGTTGAAGGGCCGGCTGAAGAACCACTGGTA
>CAZPZL010000564.1:0-1508 GCA_964590925.1 uncultured Granulicella sp. | reverse complement strand
GCCGGACCAGGATCAGCAACACAAAAATCAGCAGGCGGGCCTGCTAGATCCAGAGCGCTGTGAGAAGACGCTCACGTACGAGACGTTTTGGCAGTGGCAGGGCAGGCGTACGTTGATCATTATCGATGATGCTTCCAGGTGGGTGGAAGCGCTAACAAAGGGAGTTGTTCCTGCCGTTCGTTATGCAAACGAGAATGGCTCGACGTTGAGATTCCTGTTGATTGAGCGTGGGGCAGACGAAGACCAAGGGTGGTACTCCAACCTCAGATCAGCGGCTGACGGGACTGACAGACCATACCTCTTTCCTAATGCGCCATTGCGCTTGAAGGAGTTGGACCACCTCACCGAACTGGGCAGTGAACGGCGCGCGCTCCTCGATACGGCCTTGGCGCGGCTTAGCCAACTCACAGGCCGACCGAAGTTGGCTTTGGACGACACGGCAACCTCACATTTGAGGGCAGCGGAAATGGGCGATCCACTGGTACTGTGGATGGCGGCGATGGTTGGCCACGAGCGCTCCGATCTCTCGCCGCTTGCCTGGCGGCGCCTGGATCTTGCGGCAGCCCTCGCAGAGCATGAGGAACGTCGTATCGCTTCACTGGCCGCACCGGAGTTTCTTCCACTTCATATAGCCGCCATTGCGACACTCACGGAGGGATTGACGTTGGACGACCTGCTAGACGTCTGCGCGATCGAGAAGAACGCAATTCAGCACGACTCCCCATGGAACATCACTGATCTGGCGAAGCTGCTTCAACACAAAGCGCTGCCCGCGCATGACCCAGATCTTGCGGTCGCTCCCATTGTGCCCGACATTGTCGGTGAGGTGTTCGTTGAAAAGATCTTTCGCGATCCGTACCACCGTCCAGCCGACACCATTCTCAGGGCATTCACGGGTAAGCCATCCTCTGTGGTCCGCAGCCTGGTGCATATGGTGCAGGATTTCGCCCCTACACTCGAATCGCCTGAAGTCGAGGAGCGCCAGCAGCGGGTCGTGCAATGGCTCACGGACCTGCTTGAGAAGAATGTCGAATGTCTCAGTGAGATCGACCTCTGGGAAATCCAATCGGCATTGCCATCGTCCTCGATTGCGATGGCGCCTCTCGCGCGAGACTTTTACCGCGCGATCCTCGGTATCCAGGAAGCTCCGCTTTGGCTCCAGGCGTTGGCATTGAGACGTCTCGCTCAGGTCGAGCATTCGCTGGGCGATGATGTAGGAGCCCTCATCCATTCGGTCGCCGCTGTGAAAGAGTATCGGCAACTGGCTGACCTGGATTCAAACGTGTTCATGCCGCACCTGGCGCACGCGTTGAGCGGGCACGCGGCCCTGCTCTCCAACACAGGACAAGCAGCGAAAGAACTTGAGGTCAGCACGGAAGCTCTCGGGATTTGTCGCGAGCTTCAACGACATCGCCGCGAAGCGTCTTGGGAATTGGCTGGGGCGCTACTGAACCACGCCAGCGCGCTGAAGAACATTCTGGCGGACTTTCCTAACGGCGCCATCGTAA
>CAZPZL010000563.1:0-1524 GCA_964590925.1 uncultured Granulicella sp. | reverse complement strand
TAGCGATAGTTCCCATGCATCGGCGTACCGTCGTTGGTTCCCTCGATCTCCGCCAGCGACGTCACGATCGCGGTCGTGCCGATCAGCTTCACATGAACGTCCATCAGCTCGATCCTGCTCAGCTCCATTCTGCGACTGCGCATCCGATCCAGTTGTTGCATCTTGGTCACCACCTGCCCGTTCATGGTGATGCCGACGTAGTCGTCGGAGAGCAGCTTGTCCATGGCGTCGGCGTCGCTGGCCAACTCGGCCGTCCGCCACACCTCTTCCAGCCTCTCCACCTGGTGCTTGTACTGATCCTTCCGCTTTGGATGCGGCCCATCGGCCCGCGCAGTCGGCGAGAGAGCCATCGCCGCCAGCACCACCCACATCACAGACCGAAAGTTCAACCGTACTGCACGAGACTGCAAGAATTGCTGAGTCATCACCCACCCCCGAATCGAAATCCGGTTGTGTCGGATACTATCCCGCTTCACCCTGTACAGTCAAAGGAATCTCGTGTGAACGCACATTGCCCGCGTCTTCAGCGGCTTTTACACCACTGCGTCGAGTCGCTCGATCTGCTGCGCGCGCATCAGCTTGTAGAATCCCTCCGCCGCATACTGCTTGAAGTGCTCCGAACTGCCGTGGACTTCCAGCGCCTCTTCGTCCACATACTGCTCGTAGATCACCACCGTCGTCGGGTCGCCCTCGACGAAGTGCGAGACGTAGTTGACGCACCCCGCCTCCTTGCGCGACTCCACCGTCAGCTTGTGCAGCATCCCCTCCACCGCATCGTGATCCGCCTCGGCAAACTTCATCCGTACCGTAAAACTCAGCATCGTTTCCTCGTTTTCAACGGTGAACAACCACTACGCACTCAACTCCGCATCGAAACCCGGCATCGTCATCGTCTGGCTGCGATCCGGCCCAGTCGAGACCATCCCGATCTTCGCTCCCGACTCCCGCTCCACAAACTGCAAGTACTCCTGTGCCAGCTTGGGCAGTTGGTCGAACTCGGTAATCCCTTCGGTCTTGGCGTTCCATCCCTTCAGCGTGGTGTAGATCGGATGGATCGACTCGAAGCCGCGCATATCCGCCGGAATCGTGTCCGTCAGCTTGCCGTCGATCTTGTACCCCGTGCATACCGGAATCTCCGCGCACTCGTCCATCACATCCATCTTCGTCACCACCAGCCACTCCGTCCCGTTGATTCGGTTCGAGTAGCGCAGCAGCGGCAGGTCGAGCCAGCCGCAGCGCCGCGGGCGTCCCGTCACCGCGCCGTACTCCTGCCCCCGCGCGCGCAGCAGCGTCGCCGAATCGTCATGAATCTCGGTCGGGAACGGTCCCTCGCCCACGCGCGTCACATAGGCCTTGGTCACGCCGATCACCGTGCCAATCGAGGTCGGTCCAACGCCGGTGCCCGTCACCGCGCCGCCCGCCGTCGAGCTGGAGCTGGTCACAAACGGATACGTCCCGTGGTCGATGTCCAGCAGTGCTCCCTGCGCTCCCTCGAAGATCGGAAGAGCGTCGTGTAGGGAAAGA
>CAZPZL010000562.1:0-1530 GCA_964590925.1 uncultured Granulicella sp. | reverse complement strand
CTGGTCAGCTACACGCCGGACGAAGAGGCGGGAGAGAAGTCGAGGCTGATGGACTTCCAGTTCGAGTGCATTACAAGTGTGAGACCGTGCCAAAGAGAGGACGCCATTCTGCCCGAGGCTTGGCAAATGATGCAGGAGCAGAAGCGTTAGGGATCTGTGCGGGTGAATCCGGTGCGTCAACCATGGCGGCAAGAACAAATACGCCGTAAGATACTCTGCTGCAAGTCAAGAATCTTTTGCTGGGCGAATGTGCGTTATCGCCAGACAGACCAGCCTCGGCGGTTGAGGCTGTAGAAGAGGATGGCGAGGAAGCTCGCGCTCAGGGTGAGCAGGGCGATGCCGTGGGCGACGCGGGCAAAGAGCAGGTCGCCGACGCCGAACAGCATTGCGTAGACCAATGTGAAGCCGAGAATCCAGTGGAAAAAGTTGTAGCGGAGCGTGGGGTCGTGGGCGGGGTCTGCAGCTGGTGAGGTAGGTGCAGGGCTAGAAGCAGATCCCTCCGCTTCGCTGCGGGATGACAACAAAGAAGAAGGGGATGACAACAACGAAGAAGGGGATGGCAACGAAGAGGGGGTAGATGCGGATGTGTATGCTGATTGGGCGAAGCGTCGCCAGCCGCGGGCTGCGGGGCGGACTCGGTCGTAGAAGGATTGCAGCGTGGCTTCGCTCTCTGGTTGGGTGAGCAGCGTTACGGCGAGCCATGTTGCGGTGGTCAGGGCGGTCGTCGTCAGCATGAGCCATGCGAAGGCGTGCGGGTCGTCCTGATTGAGTGGTGCGAGAGCGAGCGCGGGGTCGAAGTGGTGAAGGACGTGGACGACGGGCAGGCCGAGGCTGCTCTCCAGTGTTAGCGAGATGCTTGCCGCCGCCGTCATCGCAGCGATCTCGCTCCACGCATTGATGCGCCACCAATACCAGCGCAGGATGAAGACCAGTCCCGCACCCGCGCCCAGAGCGAGGAGGAACTTCCATGCGGTCGCAATCGACGCCCCGTGGGTGAGCATGTATCCCGTTGCGGCGGCGCTGAGGAGTGCTACAAATATGGTGGCGATGCGCGAGGCTGTGACGTAGTGGCGCTCGCTCTGGTTGGGAGCGAAGAAGCGCTTGTAGAGGTCGTTTACCATATACGACGCGCCAAGGTTCAGGTGCGTGCCAATGGTGGACATATAGGCCGCGGCGAAGCCCGCCAACATCAGCCCGCGAAGGCTGTGCGGCAGGTAGTGGACCATCACCCAGACGTAGGCTCCCTCCGTGCCGCCTTGGGCGGCGGTGGGATTGGGCAACAGCACCATTGCGACCAGCGCGGTCAGTATCCATGGCCACGGGCGCAGGGCGTAGTGCGCGATGTTGAACCAGAGCGTCGCGCCGAGCGAGTGCTTTTCGTTCTTGGCGGAAAAGATGCGCTGGGCGATGTAGCCGCCGCCGCCAGGCTCGGCTCCTGGGTACCAACTCGCCCACCAGTTCAGGCTCAAGAGAACAAGAAAGCTGAGGAAGAATGGGGAAGCTGTCGAGGGGATGAAGGCGAGGGTGTCG
>CAZPZL010000561.1:0-1530 GCA_964590925.1 uncultured Granulicella sp. | reverse complement strand
TCAAGATCATGGGCATCACGGCGCAGATCATGCGCGAGGCGCTGGAGCAGGCGCGTCGTGGACGGCTGCACCTGCTGGATATTATGGATGCGACGATCAGCACGGGTCGCGAAGAAAAGTCGCAGTTTGCACCGCGCATTCACACCATTCAGATTCCGACGGACAAGATTCGCGACCTGATCGGACCGGGCGGCAAGGTGATCCGCGGGATCGTTGACGCAACCGGAGTGAAGATCGACGTGGACGATACGGGGCGGGTCAATGTGGCTTCGAGCGACGCCGATGGTCTGGCGGCGGCGATTCAGATGATCTCCGACATTACAGCTGTGCCGGAGATCGGCAAGACGTATCTGGGCAAGGTGGTTCGCATCGCCGAGTTCGGTGCGTTTGTGGAGATCTTCCCCGGCACCGACGGATTGCTGCACGTTTCCGAGATTGCCGAGCATCGCGTAAAGGAAGTGAAGGACGAGCTGAGAGAGGGCGATCAGATTCTAGTCAAGGTGCTCTCAATCGAAGGCAACCGCATCAAGCTCTCGCGCAAGGCTGTGCTGCGTGAGCAGCGCGCCAAGCTCGGCCTGACAGAGGCTGGTGAGGGTGACGAAGGCGGCCAGGTTGCTGCTTCAGCCTATCCGGCTCAGGTCGACGACGAAGGGGATGACGACGACAGCGAGGTCTTGGTCGAGGGTGGTGAAGAATTTTCCACCGAGCGTGATGAGGACGACGAGCCGAACTTCAATCGCGCCGACGGCGTTCCGGTTTCGGCTGGCAAAGCAGGCGGATCGCGTGGTCCCGGCGGACCTGGTGGTGATCGTCGCCCCGGCGGACGGCGTCGCCGCAGCGGTCGGCGTCCTGGCGGACCCGGCAGCGGTGGCGCTCCACAAGGTGGCGGCGGAAATCGCTAATCATTGCATTGCAGAATAGAACAGAGGCGAGGCTCATTGAATCACGAGCCTCGCCTCTGTGTTTGTGGCAGAGCGCAAGGTGGAATCGAGGATGGTGCGCGACGACGATTTGCCTCGCGGATCCACGGCGCGGAGCGGTACACTTCAATCAATGGCTGCTTCGATGTACATTGTGGTCGAGGGCGACGACCCGGGTTACGACATATTCGTCAACGGGCGTGCGCTGGCGCGGCACGAGGACGCACTAGAGCGGATTGCGCTTCGCATTGGCGTGCGTCCGCTGATCGAGTTCTTCTCCGCTGACGAAAACTCGATGGCGCTGTTGATTGAAGAGGGCGCGGGCAATCCTGAGCTTATGCGCCGCTTGCCGCCGCCGCAGTGGTACGCCGCCGACGACGGACTGAATACGGTGCGCGCTCTGGTTAGGGTGTTGCGCGACGACCCGCTACAGCTTGGCACCGAGGGACCGTTGGTTCTCGCCGAGATAGAAGAGTACGCGCGTGTACTGGAGCGCACCGTCAAGGCCGGACTTCGGTGGCATCTCGCCGTCAGTTGGCGCTGAAGCTACTGTAGGGCGTATAGACTATAGCTCGACAAGAGAGATCAATCGAATAAGGGCTAGAGCGCG
>CAZPZL010000560.1:0-1539 GCA_964590925.1 uncultured Granulicella sp. | reverse complement strand
AAAGTAACCTCCTCAAAAAAACACTTGTTGCGCTTCGCTTTTTATTCGCTATAATGCGTCCATGGCTGTCACTCGAAGACAAAAAGAGATTATCGACTTTCTCGAAACGTTTGTGGCCCGCAACGGCTATTCGCCTTCTTTTGAGGAGATTGCGCGCGGCATGGGGCTGAAGAGCCTGGCTACCGTGCACAAGCACATCACCAACCTGGAAAAAAAGGGGCTGCTGGACCGGGTGCATAACCGCAGCCGCTCCATCGATCTGCTGCCGCCGGGAACGCGCACGCGCTCCAGCTTGAAGCTGCCGCTTGCCGGACGCATTGCAGCCGGGACTCCGGTGGAGGCAATGGAGACGCCGGAGACCATCTCTCTGGCCGATGTGGTAGGCAACCGCGATGTGTTTGCACTGGAGGTGCGCGGAGACTCCATGCGCGACGAGCACATCATCGATGGCGACTATGTGCTGGTAGAGAGAGCGCGAACGGCGCGCAACGGCGAGATCGTTGTGGCTCTGGTGCACGGCTCGGAGACGACACTGAAGCGCTTCTACCCCGAAGGCGCAGTGGTGAGATTGCAGCCAGCCAATCTGGAGATGGACCCGATCATTGTTCCGGCAGCGCAGGTGGCGATTCAGGGACGTGTGCTGGGCGTGCTGCGGAAGTACAAGTAAAACGCAGTCAGCTTGCAGATTCTGCCAG
Organism: uncultured Granulicella sp.; assembly: GCA_964590925.1. GTDB lineage: Bacteria > Acidobacteriota > Terriglobia > Terriglobales > Acidobacteriaceae > Edaphobacter. The sequence continues at coordinate 844 of CAZPZL010000560.1, read as the reverse complement.
GCGATTGGCGCGCCAGGTACGCTCCAGCGTGGCCGAAAACTTCATTTAAAGCGGAGAGCCAGTGAAAAAAGCCACCTCGGATATGGTCAGCCATGGTTCTTCGGCGCCATTGGCGGCGGAATAAATCTCATCGATGCGCAGCGTTAAAGATTCGGTATCGCCAAGAGTTAGGGAAACACTCTGCACACTGTTTGTATCCTGGAGCTCAAACGACTGCTGTTTGCCATTGTCATCGATGAGGGTAATCCTCTTTGCCCGGTGATTATGGGTAAAGAAGTTCGGATAGCCTTTTGGAATCCATCCATTGACAATCCGGATCTGATCGATTTTTGTCCTGACGCCGAAGTTGAATTTCAGCCATGCCCCGACGGTGTCGTTTGAACTGGCGGCCCAGGAAGTGCTCAGATCGCCGTCGATAGCCATTGCCGGATGATGTGGCCATGCGGTACCCTCCGTTGCATCAGAAGATGCGGTGACCTGAACGACTTTCACCTGCCGCAACTCCGCCGCATGTACGGCACGATTGGAAAATGAGACCAGGCAGGTAGCCCCAACCATCACGGCAAGGGCAACAAACAAAAGTCGAAGCGATTGGCTGCGCACGGAAATTCCTCCCTTTGAACCCCTTGATTGCACCGGGAAGCCACAATTGTACGCCTCACCCTTCGGCTCGCGAAATGGAGCAGTCTTCTTTGTCACATGAGCCAGCGCCCTGCGGTTCTCATTTAGCGGGCGGTGATTGCGAGTCGATTGGCGCGCCAGAGTGCGCCGTCGAGAGGGACAACAGCTTGCCTGCCGACCGGCATGGCGGGCGCAGCAGCATGAAGGCCGGCGAAAAACGCTT
>CAZPZL010000559.1:0-1548 GCA_964590925.1 uncultured Granulicella sp. | reverse complement strand
TGAACATCTCCTCGCTGGTTGACTGCTCGTCGAAGGCCGGAGCCTGACGATGGATCGGGCTATGGAACTCGGAAGTGATAGGGCCAAGTTCGTCGACCGGCTCGCCCAGCACGTTCATCACCCGCCCCAGCGTTCCGCGACCCACGGGGATGGTGATCCCGGCGCCAGTGTCGATGGCATTCATCCCGCGCACCAAGCCATCGGTCGGAACCATTGCGATGCATCGCACACGGCCCTCGCCCAGATGCTGCTGGACCTCGACGATGACAGACAGCGGCTTGGGTACCACAAAGCCGTCTGAGACGATGCGTAGCGCCTGATAGATCGGCGGCATTGTCTTCTCTTCAAACTGCACATCAACGGCCGGTCCGCTGACTGAAATTACACGTCCAATATTCTCTGCCATAGTCTCTTCGTCCCTAGATCCTGTTGCAAATCTTTGCTAAATCCAGATGCAAACTGCTACACAAACTTGAAGGTAACTAGAGCGCTGCCGCCCCGCTGACAATCTCGATAATCTCCTTGGTAATCGCTGCCTGTCGCAGGCGGTTCATGGTGAGGCTCAGGCTGTCGATCAGGTCTCCTGCGTTCTTGCTAGCCGCGTCGGTCGCCGTCATACGAGCAGCGTGCTCGGCGGCGGCGGATTCCAGCAGCGCATGGTAGATCTGTGTGGTCACATACTGCGGCATCAGGTTGTTGAAGATCTGCTCCGGCTCCTGATCGTAGGTGTACTCGACATCGGCGGTGCCAAACTTCTTCGCCTCTGCCTGCGCCTCGTCCTCGTCGCTGGCAAAGACCGAGATGCCAGACGATTGCGCCGCGCGAGCTGCTGCCTCTCGCTGCTCCTCGGTCATCTCTTCGGCGGCGGTAATCTCCTGCGTGCCGAGCTTGCGCACAGGCAGCAGCTTCTCCACCACCAGCCGCTGCGCAATTACGCTCTTGAACTCGTTGTAGACAAGGTAGACCGAGTCAATCTCCGCCCGCTCGAAGCGTTCAATCACGTTATGCGCCACGCGCGAGACCTCTCCAATATCGACGCGCAGAAGCAGCCCGGGATGCTCCACGGCAATCTCAATCGGCTGCGCGCGCCTTCTGGTCGATTCGATCTGCGAAGGCGGAAGTCCTTCGCTCCCGCTCTCGACACTCTCATAGACCGCTGCAGGAAATCGCTTCTTGTAGAGTGCAATCGCCTTCTTTCCCACCGGCTCCAGATCGATGGACTGACCGAGAGCGCGTCGCTCGTCAATGAACCGCTGCGCCGCCTTGCCGATGTTGGAGTTGAAGGCCCCGGCGAATCCCTTGTCGCCCGCAATCACGATCACCAGCACGTTCTTCTCTTCGCGAGCTACCAGCAGCGGATGCAGCACCTCGCCGGTCTGCACGCCATCCACCACGGCTGCAGAGGTTCGACGCACCAGCGAGACCAGTACATTGGCCAGCATCTGCGCGTACGGACGCGCCCGCATCGCGCGATCCTGCGCCTTGCGCAGCTTAGCCGCCGAGACCATCTTCATGGCCTTGGTGATCTGCCGCGTGTTCTTCACACTG
>CAZPZL010000558.1:0-1556 GCA_964590925.1 uncultured Granulicella sp. | reverse complement strand
GCTCGCGCAGTTGGTACGACGGCCCATAGAGCGGCAGCGCCTGCTGGTAGCTGTAAAGTCCGGCTCCGGAGGTGGGGAACATGGTCCGGAAGGTGGCATCGTCCACCGCCAACTGCTGGGGAACGTCCTTGTACAGCCGCAGCGGGTTGTACGCATAGTAGAGCCGGAACGGCGCATTGATGACCGGCAGGATCACTTGCATCTCCGCCCCGTTCGACATGCGTGGGACAAAGTTGGTGCCCGGCACCGTCTTGAGGTACAGCGGCGAGTACGCCGGCACCGCTTGCCCGCCCACGCACGCGCCGTTGATGAACGTCGGGCAGCCGTAAAGCGGACTCGACAGCACCGAAGCGCCGGAGACGCTCTGCCGCAGTTGCCCCTTCTCCAAGTCGCCAGTCAGGCCAAAGTCGGTGAAGAACGCGAACGTCACCTGAGGGATTGGGGTCGGGATGCGGTACTCCACGTTCGTGGTCAGTTGGGTATCGCCGCCAACCGAAACCAGGCGGTAGATGGGAAGCGGAATCTGAATATTCCCCAGGCTCGGGTTAGTCGGGTCGCGCGGGACCAGGGTCCCATCCGGGTCGGTCAGGTTGAACTGCACCTTGACCGGAACAAACGTGTAGGGCGAGGACGCGCGAATGTCGAATCCCCGGATATCGTTCTCGCCTCCGCCGTAGATGCGATTGGTGGGCGGCGCAACCTCTCCGCCGAATCCGTTGACATGCGCCAACTGGATCCGGAAGCCAAGCACGTTGCGGCCCTCGTTACTGATTTTCAGCCCCTTCATGGGGTAGAACTGGCGTAAGCTGGCCACCGGCGAGATGTACTTCACATTGCCGCCCGCGCCTGCAATCTGCACCGACACGTTGAAGTCGCGGCCGGAGTGCGGGCCGACCGGGTTACTCAGGCTGGAGTAGGAAAAGCTCGGCGCAATCGTCGAGGTCACGATCCCATTCAACTGGTTCGGCCCCGCCACCCCGGAACGGAAGGCCAGCGATTGGAAGACGTTGCGCGTATTGTCGTTGAAGGTCGTCACCGACGCCTTCGACAGCACATACGTAACCCCCACGCGACTCACGCCGCGGCCTACCCACAGATGCTTCAACGGCTCGCTGGCATTTACCTGGAACCCGGTGGTCGAGGTGTTGTAGTTGGTCAGCAACGACGACTGCGCCGTGGAAACATTGGCGCTGACGCCGTTGGAGATCGAATAGGCCTTCGCCGGGTTGTAGTCGAACTTCCGGTCGAACACCTCCACTCCCACCGAGATTGGCTTGTTACGCAGATAGGGCTCGTTGAACCCGAAGCTCAGGTTGCGCGAGAGGTCCCCGATATTCGCGGTCGCGGACAGCGTCTCTCCCAATCCCAGAAAGTTGTTGGTCTGGTAGGCCAGACCCACAAAGGTCCCCGACAGACCGCTGATGCCGCCGTTCACGCTGATGGAGTTCTTACCCTTCTCCTTCACCTTCAGCAGCAGTTCGACCGTGCCGGCGTCGTCGACGTGGTGGGTTTCGGTGTAGTCATCCACCTTAAGCACATCGAAGTAGCCCAACTGA
>CAZPZL010000557.1:0-1571 GCA_964590925.1 uncultured Granulicella sp. | reverse complement strand
TTGGTGATGTCGGACAGGGCCTGGAAGGCCCAGGCGTGGGTTTGAGCGTCGAGCGCGGGGTCGTCGGAATAGTTGATCAGTTGTGGGACGGCGGTGAGGCGCTGCTCGTGGGTCAACATACCGGATTCCGCCAGACTGCACGCGGCACGTTCGCGCACCATCGCCGAGGGGTCGTTGTGCATCGCATTAAGCAGGGGCGCGATGGTTGAAGTTGTTCCTACCAGGGCAAGACCTTCGACGGCCCAGCGGCGTGCGTCTTCATCTGAATCTGAATTCTTGCCAGAATCTTTCAGGTGCGCGGTGAGCACACGAACCACGCGATCGGTCTCAACGCCGCGGTTGCCGAGCAGGCCCAGAGTCCACAAGGCCCAGATTTTTTGAGCATGATCGGAGGAGTCGGCTTGCCGCACCAGCGCGTCGACGCTCGACTCGCTCTTGGTCAGTCCATAGGCTGCGAGTTGGACTTCTATGGCGGAAGCCCGCACGCTCTGGTCGTTGGAATTGAGCGCGACCGTCGTGAGGTCGCCAAGCTTCGTGTCCCACTGGAGCTTGCCGCGCCAGGTATCGAGGCGGGCTTCGATCTGAGCTTGGCTCTGAGCTGTGCCTTCATCGGAGCGGCTGACCGCGCGCTCCAGGAGAATCTCAGCTTGCCGCTGCGGCTTCTGACGATCCAGTTCGGGATCAGAAGACGCGGCAGAGGCATGCGAAGTTCTTTGCGGCGAGAATGCGCTGAAAGCCTTGCCCCATAACGCGGCACGTCCCCCGCCGGAGACCACTAGTGCGAGTCCAGCGCCCAATATGATTGCCGCGACGTGAGGCCAGTGCGCGATCGCAGAGGGTGGCCTTGGTGTAGGCGCGGCTTGCTCCGGCGCGGCTGGTTGGGACACATCCATTAATAAAGTTTAGGGACGGTTCCGAACGCGGTAAAGTTACTTCGGGGTCCCTCCCCATTGAGATTGATGGTGACCGTAAAGTTGCGGAGGAAATCATGTCTGCTCAGAGAAAAAACATGCGCGGTGCGTTACTGGCCTCCTTCGCTCTGCTGATCGGCGGAGCTGCTCCGGCTGCGGCTGGCCCGGAATACAGGGTCGTAAACACTTACAAAGTAGGCGGCGATGGTGGGTGGGATTATCTGACCGCGGACGCGGCGGCCCGGCGTCTTTATATTTCGCGGGCGACTCACGTCATCGTTCTCGATCTTGATTCAGGCAAGACGGTCGGCGACATCGCGGACACGCCGGGAGTTCATGGCATCGCGCTAGCGCCGGAGCTGGGGCGCGGCTTTGTCAGTAACGGCCGCGAAGCCACGGTCAGCATCTTTGATCTCAAGACGCTCGCCACCAGCAGCAAAGTGAAGGTGGGGGATAATCCGGACGCGATTCTTTACGATCCGGCAACCAAGCGCGTGTTCACATTCAACGGCCGCAGCCAGGATTCGACGGCCATTGCTGCCGAGACGGGCACGGTGCTGGGTACGATCAAACTGGATGGCAAGCCGGAGTTTGCGGCCAGTGACGGCAAGGGCGAGATATTAGTGAACATTGAAGACAAGAGCGAGTTGGTGGCGATCG
>CAZPZL010000556.1:0-1577 GCA_964590925.1 uncultured Granulicella sp. | reverse complement strand
GCGTCCACTCTTTGCGGCGAGATGTGCATCCAGCGCATGTAGTTGCCGTGACAGGAGCGCATCAGGCTGGCATTGTAGTCGTGCAGCCAGTCGGGGTATGCCGAGCCGAGGGCAGCCCACTCGTTGCTGGATCGCTGTGCGAATCCCTTCAGGTAAACAAACTTGTCGTTGAGATAGACGCCGCCGCTTCCGGCACCGCCCTTGAATTCTGTTTGGCGAAATCCGGTGACGGTCTTCTCAACGTCGACAACTTTGCCGTTCACCTCCAGGATGGAGTAAACGTTGTAGAGGTAGGGATCCTCCGTACTCCAGAAGCGCACGTTCCGCAGTGCACCCGACACGGACAAGATCCTCTTTTCGTTGTCCGCCACGTCGACAAGCTCGGCGTCGTACCGTGCGCAGGGTTGCCTACGATGATCGACGACCACGACGGACAGGCCCACCTTCGCCCCGCGACCCGACGTGTTGTATACCTCCGAGTCCACGGTTACGTCAGCAGTCCTTCTTGCGATATCGAAGTTCGCCGCATGTACGTAAATGCCTTCGGTCTCGAGGCCGTAATAAAGCGGCAGCGTCTGGTGGATGGCGCCGGTGACATGGAGCCAGACATGCCGGTTGATACCGCCATGATCAGGATTGAAGTCGTTCGCGTTCCACTCAAACGAGGTCCCGGTGGCGCGCTCTCGATAGTCCGTTCGGTTATCCACCTTGACGGCCAGCACGTTTTCCTCAGAGCTGAAGTGCACCGCACTGGTGATATCGATTCCGTAGGCAGTAATGCCATTCTCGTACAAGCCAACAGGTTGCCCATTAAGGAAGATATCGCCTGCCTGACGCATGCCTTCAAATTCGAGAAAAACTTTGCGACCAGAAAAGCTTGATGGAAGCTTGAAGTGTTTGCGATACCAAGAGAGCCCCTTGTACGTTCCCAGGTCACCGCCGCTGTGGGAAATTATCTTTCTGAACGAATCGACATCGTTAAAGCTATGTGGCGTGCTGATAGCGGTCCACTGCGAGTCGTCGAAGGCGGGTATTTCCGCTCCGGGCACATCCTCTCGAATGAATCGCCAATTCAGATTGAAATTAATTCTGGTGCGCGGAGAATTGGGCGGGGTGAAGCGAGTGGCCTTCGGGGCTACGAACGCAGCGCTCGCCGACTCGGCCAAAATGGGTAATCCTGCCGCTGCAACAGTAGCGGTAGATAGGAACTCGCGGCGCGAAATTGGACGCGTAGGCAAAGGTGTTCCTCATTCTCCCTTCTCTTTTTCGAAGCGCGGGGAAGGGAAGTCGCACGGCCATATTACTCAAATGGAATCATTCGAGCAATTGTCTATCAAATGGAACATGAGACACAGTCACACTGCATAAGCAAAGTGCGATGAAGTAATTGCTGTGATAATCTGCTCTACGAATCCTGGGCCAGTTCCACGATCAAGTTGCCGTTGGAATCCTTGACTCTTTCTTCACCGAACTCGTCATATCGCTCTTCTGAGACCCCGGTAGATCACACATGTCGACAGTGACTTTGAAGGACATAGCGAAGGCTTTGGGTGTCTCGGTCATGACTGTTTCCAAGG
>CAZPZL010000555.1:0-1588 GCA_964590925.1 uncultured Granulicella sp. | reverse complement strand
GCGGAGCTACAGAGGCCATCAACTTGGTGGCGCAGAGTTGGGGACGGCAGAACATTCAGAAGGACGATGAGATTGTTGTCACCTGGCTGGAGCACCACGCTAACATCGTTCCTTGGCAGATGCTGTGCGAGGAAAAAGGCGCGCGGCTGCGCGTCGCGCCGGTCGATGACTCAGGCCAGGTGTTGCTCGACGAGTATGAGAAGCTGTTGGGACCCAAGACGCGCCTGGTTTCGATCACACACGTTTCGAATGCACTGGGCACTATTTTACCCGTAACGGCAATGGTGGAGGCGGCTCATAGTCACGGTGCACGCGTGCTGGTGGATGGCGCGCAGGCGGTCTCGCATATGCGCGTCGATGTGCAAGCAATCAATTGCGATTTTTATGTCTTCAGCGGTCACAAGGTCTTTTCCCCGACAGGCATTGGTGTACTTTACGGTAGGTCCGAGGTGCTGGATCAGATGCCGCCTTGGCAAGGTGGCGGCAACATGATTCAGGATGTCACTTTCGAGAAGACGCTTTACCAGCCGCCTCCGCAACGATTTGAAGCCGGTACGGGCAGCATCGCCGACGCTGTTGGTTTGGGTGCGGCCATCGATTATTTGGATCGCGTCGGAATTGTTAATGTCTCACGTCATGAGCACATGCTTTTGACTTACGCGACTGCCGCACTGTTGAAGATTCCCGGGCTGCGCATTATCGGCACTGCGAAGGAAAAAGCCAGCGTAATCTCTTTCGTGATGGATGGTCTTCGTACAGAGGAGATCGGCGATTATCTTAACCGAAAGGGTATTGCTGTACGTGGCGGTCATCACTGCGCACAACCGATCCTGCGCCGATTCGGCCTAGAGAGCACTGTCCGCGTGACCTTTGCGCTTTATAACACCTGCGAGGAAATCGATGCATTGGTTGCGACTTTGTGGGATCTGAGGCAGGGACGCTCGACTGGAATCGTGTAGCACAGACGCAACGACAGCTTCAATCGACAGGATTCAACACTACGAATCCACCCGAGTGGCTAATGTAGATTCGATGAAAGATCGACGCCGGCAGCAGGCCAACGGCATCGAATGCAACTCCGCGACGGGATTTCACTACGTCTAAGTCGTTCACTACTGTTGTGCCGATTTTAATTGAGCTGTGAGCGTGAATGGCGGTTCCATTCCGCCCGCTGCTGAAGGCCATCGAACCGGCCCACGGCTGGGATGAGACAGAACCAGACCTGGCGGGAAAGATCTCCAGTATCTTTGCTCCAGTGTCCAACTGCAATTGCGCCTTTCCGGTGCTTGCATCCATAAACTCCGCATCAACCAGCAGGCGGTTGGTGGTTGGCTCGCCATGATAGCGACCCATTGTTTCAAATCGACAACGATCCCCAGCGGGAACATCTTCGCTAAAGCGCAAGACGCGCTCTTTGTAGTCGATGAGAAAGTCGAAATTGGAGAGATAATCCTCGCCAAGTACTCCCCGAATTCCGGGAGCCTTGAGTCTGACCTGGTCCAGTTTATCGATGACCGCACCCAGTTCGGAGACCTCGGAGTCGCCTACCCGAACAGCCTTCAAACGCACAAGATGATCCTGATGCACA
>CAZPZL010000554.1:0-1594 GCA_964590925.1 uncultured Granulicella sp. | reverse complement strand
CAGCTTCACGCCCACCTTGTACTCCGGGTGGTAGAGGTCGAGCGGAGCCTTCGCCGGAATATAAAAGAGCGTCGTGTACTCCAGACTGCCCTCCGCCCGCGTGTGAAACCAGAAGAGCGGATCCTGCGAATCGCCGGAGATGGACTTGTACAGCTCCTTGTAGTCCTCGTCCGTCAGCTCGCTCTTTGACCGTCGCCACAACGCACTCGCCGCGTTCACCTGCTCGGTCGTGCGCTTCGTCTCCGACTTCTTCGCTTCCTCGTTCCACTCGCTCTTGTCGTAGGTCAAAAAGATCGGGAACGCAATGTGGTTGGAGTACTTCTTCACCACCTGCTGCAGCCGCCATCCGCTGGCGTACTGCTTGCCCTCCTCGTTCAGGTGCAGCAGAATGGTTGTGCCCGCAACGGCGCGCTCCGCTGGCTCAATCTCGAATCCTGTCTTGCCATCGCTCGTCCAGCGCCACGCCTTCTCTTCGCCAGCTCTGCGACTGACCACCTCGATCTTGTCCGCCACCATGAACGCGCTATAAAATCCCACGCCAAACTGCCCAATCAGATTCGAGTCCCGCTTGGCATCGCCCGAGAGCTGTGCCAGAAAGTTCTTCGTCCCCGAGCGCGCAATCGTTCCCAAGTTTGCGACCAGCTCCTCCTCGTTCATTCCGATGCCCGTGTCGGCGACGGTCAGCGTCTTCTTCTCCTCGTCCAGTTCGAGGTCGATGCGCGGGGTAAACTCCAGCGACTTGTACGCCTCATCGACCAGCGTCAGATGGCGCAGCTTATCCAGCGCATCCGACGAGTTCGAGATCAGCTCGCGCAGAAAGATCTCTGGGTGGGAGTAAAGCGAATGAACGATGAGCTGCAACAGTTGACTGACTTCAGTTTGAAATTCACGTTTCGACATAACCCCATTATAAGAAATTGCAGCCCGCATTGGCACTCGGCGCAAGAGAACGAAATTGCCAGTGATCTCAATCCTTCCATCGAGCAAATCGTTCGATAAGAGTAGAATCGATAGACCGGTATAATGAGAAATTCACAGCTCGTAAAGGCTGAAGGTAGATTGGTTGACGAAGGAGCGGCGATGGCGTTAGAGACGACGAAGAATATATGGCATAACGGGCAGTTGATCGCCTGGGAGAAGGCCCAGATCCATGTGATGTCGCATGTGATCCACTACGGGTCTTCGGTGTTTGAAGGATTGCGTTGTTATGCGCAGCCGAATGGCGCGGGCATCTTCCGCCTACGCGAGCACATGCAGCGGATGCTGGACTCGGCCAAGATCTACCGCATGCCGGTCGGCTACTCGCTCGATGAGCTGTGCATCGCCGTCGTCGATCTGGTCGAAGCCAACGGCGTAGCGCCGTGCTACATCCGCCCCATCGCCTTTCGCGGATACGGTGAGATGGGCGTCAATCCTCTGAACTCGCCCGTCGAGGTCTACGTCGCAAACTTCCCCTGGGGCAAGTACGTTCCCGGAAACGACGGTGCCGATGTCTGCGTCTCCAGTTGGAACCGCCTCGCGCCAAATACCATTCCCTCGCTGGCCAAGGCGGGCGCAAACTACATGAACTCGCAGCTTATCCGCATGGAGGCCG
>CAZPZL010000553.1:0-1598 GCA_964590925.1 uncultured Granulicella sp. | reverse complement strand
ATCCGCTCGATCGACTCGCCCGCCTTGCCCGTCGCCTCCACACCCTGCTCCACGGTCGAGGTGCCAACGCGCATCAGCCGCACCGCCTCCGCCGCGATCGACTGCACGCTCTGGATCACCTCCGCAATCTCCTGGGTCGCGGCAGCGGTCCGCTCCGCCAGCCGCCGCACCTCGCCGGCCACCACGGCAAAGCCACGCCCCTGTTCGCCCGCGCGCGCCGCCTCGATGGCCGCATTCAGCGCCAGCAGGTTTGTCTGCTCGGCAATCTCGCCGATCACCCCCACAATCCTGCCAATCTCATCGGACCGCGTGCCCAGGTGCTCGATTTTGGCCGCCGATTCACTCGCCGTCTGGGCGATGCCGCGCATCCGCTGCAGCACGTCCTCCACGATCTTTCCCCCCTCGCGCGCGCTGGCGGCGGCGCTCTTGGCAGAACTTGCCGCGGTGTTCGAGTGCTGCGAGATCTCGCGCACCGTCGCCGCCATCTGCTGCATGGTGGTGGCAATCTGCCCCACCTGCTGCTTCTGGGTCTCCGCGCTGCCCGCGGCCTGGGATGCGGTCGCCGCAATCTCCCGGCTCGATCCCGATACATTCTCCGCCGTCGATGCTATCGACAGCATCACGCAGCGCAGTCCGTTCTTCATCTCGTTCAGCCCCTGCGCGGCTCTGCCCATCTCGTCGTCGCTCTCCGCCTCCATGTCCTTCACCACCAGTTTGTTCGACGAGAACGCCTCGATCATCGCCGTCATTCGGTAGATCGAGTGCACGATCGACCGCGCAACCATGTAGGCAATCGCCGATCCGATCAGCATTCCTGCCAGCGCCAACAGCAGCATCAACTTTTTGGAACTGCTGTCGCTGGCCACCTCCCGGTTCAGCGCGTCTTGCCGCTGGCGCCAAAATGCCACCGTCATATCGTGCATCGCATCGGCCAGCGCGTCGCTCACCACTTTGGATTCGGGGGCCCTGAACATCTCGTTTGCGCCGCTTGGGTCTCCCGCCCGGTACCTTGCCACCACCGCGTCGTTGCGGTGCACATAGTCGGCGCGGGTCGCCTCGATCCGCGCGAACAGTTCCCTGGCCTCGTCGCTCGTCAGCAACGGTTGCAGCTCATCCATCGCCGCGCGGAAGTCCTGCTCGCCTTGCTCGTACAGGTGCAGGTTGTCGTTGCCCCTGCCCATCATCACGTCGCGCGCTCCAATTCTCTGGGTAAGCAGGGCCTGTTGCATCGAGCTGGTTATGTCCTTCATGGAGGAGTACGACTCCATCTCCTGCGAGGTCTTCTGGCTAACCACCGCCGACCGGTAGCCCACCACGCCCATCGCCGCGATGATCGCAAGCAGCGACCCGAAGCCGACCGCAATCTTTGGCTTCAGTCCCACTCTCCTCAGAGTCATCCGAGCCATTCGTTTCACCTCGACCCAATCCAGCGGCCCATTCAGCGGCGCCCACGCGGATGCATCTGCCGCGGGGACCCCATCCTCTCCCTATCGGCCCGCCGCGCGCACACTTGATTCCCGGAAGGGCCATTTTGCCTCCCTTCGCATGGGTTTCCATCCTGAGTCCACACCTGCAACTTTTCTTTTTTCCCGTTCCAG
>CAZPZL010000552.1:0-1617 GCA_964590925.1 uncultured Granulicella sp. | reverse complement strand
CACGGTCCAGGCCATCGGGCGAAAGAGCCGCCCTTCGACGCGCTGCAGCGTGAAGATCGGCAGATAGGCCGTGATGATCATCGTGATCGCATAAAAGACCGGCCGCTCCACCTCGTGCGCGGCGGCCTTGATCTTCGCCATCACGCTGCGGCGCGGACCGTCCTCCTCCGGCTGGCTGAGGTGACGGATGATATTTTCCACCATGACGACGGCGCCGTCGACGACCATGCCGAAGTCGAGCGCGCCGAGGGAAAGCAGGTTCGCCGGGATCTTGCTCAGGTCGAGGCAGATCGAGGCGAACATCAGCGAGAACGGAATCGTCAGCGCGATGATGATCGCACCGCGGATGTTGCCGAGGAAGAGAAACAGGATCACCGAGACGAGGATCATGCCCTCGGTCAGGTTCTTCTCCACAGTGCGCGTCGTGAAGTGCACCAGGTCGCTGCGGTCCAGAAACGGCACGACCTTCACACCCGGAGGCAGAATGCGCGAGTTCAGCTCCTCGATTTTCGCGTGGAGCGACTTGAGCGTCGCATCGGCCTCGGCGCCCTTGCGTAACAGGATGATGCCCGAGACGACATCGTCATTGTCGACGATTTTGCCATCCGCGCGGTGAATGGCCTTGCCGAAACGGCCCAGCCGGATCTTGGCGCCTTGCTGCACCGTGGCGATGTCGCTGATGCTTAATGGCGTTCCGTTCTTGGTGGTGACGACCGTGTCCTGAATGTCATGGACGTTCCGTACCAGCCCCACCGAGCGTACGTCGATCTGCTGCAGCCCGGACTCGATGAAGCTGCCGCCGGCGTTGACGTTGTTGTTGGTGAGTTGCTGCTCCAACTGCCCGAGGTTGAGGCCGTAGGCGATCAGCTTGTCAGGATCGAGCTGGACCTGATACTCGCGCGTGGCGCCGCCAAAGCTGGACACGTCGACGACATTGGGCACCGACTTGAACTGCTTCTCCAGCGTCCAGTCCTCCAGCGCCTTGAGATCCATCACGTCGTATTGCGGATTGGTGCTCTTGAGCGTGTAGAACATGATCTGCCCGACCGGACTGTAGTCGGTGCCCATCTGCGGCTGCAATCCCACGGGCAGCGTCACCTGCGCCAATCGTTCAAGCACCTTCTGCCGGTTCCACTCGTTCGACGATTCGTCATCGAAGATCATCGTGACGCTCGACAGTCCGAAGAGCGACGTAGAGCGCAGGTTCTCCATGTGTGGAATACCGTTCATTACGATTTCAAGCGGAATCGTGACCTGCTGCTCGACCTCTTCGGCGGCGCGGCCGGGCCACTGGGTGATGACCTGCACATAGTTATTGGCAACGTCCGGGTACGCCTCGACGGGCAACGCCCGGAAGGCAATCATGCCCCAGACGAACAGCACTACTGCCAGTGCGATGACAAAGAGGCGTTTGCTGAGCGCGGAATCGACGATGCGTTGAATCACTGCGGTTCTACTGAGTCCTGCGGGACGAGAGAGTCTGCGATCACGCGCGCGCCTGACGCCAGGACTGGACTGAGCAGGCGGGCAGCCTGTGCCTGCCGGTGAATTCGATGCGCCCGGGATGATCGCTCGCGGCGGCGCGAACAGCGCTGCACGGGGCGCCAAAACTCCGTT
>CAZPZL010000551.1:0-1636 GCA_964590925.1 uncultured Granulicella sp. | reverse complement strand
ATGAACTTATTTGGAGTAATGGAAGCTTCGGGCGAGGCGATGCAGGCGGAGCGGGTTCGCGCTGAAGTGGTTGCAGCCAACATGGCGAACGCCGAGACCACGCGCACGGCAACCGGGGGCCCTTACCATCGGCAGGAAGTTGTCTTTGCGGCGGACCGGGGCGATCCGGGCTTTCTCGATTCCATGGCTACGGCAGCAGGAAACTTCGGCATTGGGAATCTGGCCGCAGAAGCACTGCCAACTCTAGCGATGCCCGGCGCTCCGACTGTGGCTCCGGGTGTTGAGGTCGCGCAGATCGTCGAAGATCCCTCTCCACCGCTAAAACGCTACGATCCAGGTCATCCCGACGCGGGGCCCGATGGTTATGTCGAATACCCCGATATTAATCCCCTCACAGAGATGGTGGACCTCATGGGGGCATCTCGTGCATACGGGTTGAATGGTTCTGCGGTGCAGGCTGAGAAGGGCATGATCGCATCGGCGTTGGAGATTGCCAAGAGCTAGGAGGCAATCGGAAGCGCGATCCACTCCGGGCAACAAACGATGTGAGCAAAGGAGGAGCAGAGCGATGTTGAGCACGATGAATGCCGTCTCCGCTGTTTCTGGCGCAGCAACGTCCAGCATCAGTGCGGCGGCCCTGCCGGCAGGAATTGAGCAGAATACCGCCGCGCCGGCGCCTTTTGCCGATCTGATCGGCGATGCGATGGGAGAGGTGAATCAGCTCGAAGCGCAGGCTCAATCGGCAGTGAGCGGCCTGATGGCGGGCTCCGGCACAGATGTGCACCAGGCGTTGATCGCCACTGAGAAAGCAAGTATGGCCTTCGAACTGGCGCTGGCCGTACGCAACAAAGCAGTCCAGGCGTACCAGAGCGTGATGGGAATGCAGTTCTAGTTTATGGTCGGCTGACGAACGCTCGACCGCGAAGCCGGTTTACCGCGATTCGATTCAGCTGCACAGCGGGATGTGAGGTCCATGGCCGTCGGAACACAGTTGGAAAAAAGTCCCCCGCTGGGGCCCGGGCAACTGCAACCGGGCGGCCGTTTGTCGGGCTTGTGGGGACTCACGCGCGTGCGCTGGGCGCAGATGACGGCTTCGCAGCGTGGCTGGGTGGCGACCGCAGCATTTCTGGTGATGGCGGTTGTGGGCGGTCTCGCCTGGTACGCAATGCGCACAGACTGGCGAACGTTGTACGTCGATCTCGACCCTGACGACGCGCGGCAGATGGGTCAGACGCTTGCGCAAGCACAAATTCCGTTCCAGGCAACAACCGACGGCGCTGGAATACAGGTTCCGGTGGAGCAGTTGGACAAAGCCAGGCTTCTAACCGCAGCCAAGGGCGGAGCCAAAAGCGGACGGTTGGGATTCGAGCTTTTCGATAAACCGAATTGGGTCGGATCGGAGTTTGACGAGCAGGTGAATTACCAACGCGCGCTTGAAGGAGAACTGGAGCATACGGTAGGCACGCTCTCCGATGTCGAGTCGGCGCGCGTACATTTGGTGTTGCCGCATGAATCGCTTTTTCGCGAAGAGGAGCGACCAGCGAAGGCGTCGGTGGTTCTAAAGCTGCGCCACCGCACGCTCGCCGATGGCGAGCCGGAGGCGATTTCGAACCTCGTTGCCTCGGCCGTGGATGGT
>CAZPZL010000550.1:0-1652 GCA_964590925.1 uncultured Granulicella sp. | reverse complement strand
TATCGCGTGGAGAGCCGCCTGCGGGCCGCCGACGGCAATTATCGCTGGTTTCTGATGCTGGGAGAGCCCCTGAGAAATGCCCAGGGAAGCGTGGTCCGCTGGTTCGGTACCTGCACCGATATCGAAGACCTGAAGCAGGCCGAAGAGGCTCTGAAGATCCAAGAGGCGCAACTGCGGGCGTTAACAACCCGTCTGCAGCAGGTGCGCGAAGAGGAACGCGCCATGGTCGCGCGCGACCTGCATGATCAGATTGGGCAGATTCTCACCGCGATCAAAATGGACATGACGTGGTTGGCGCGGCGTCTGCCAGAGAAGAAAGGCGAAGCCCACGACAGAATCAAGAAAGCGATCGAGTTGATCAGCGACGGAGCCCGGTCGATGCGCAAGATCTGCAGTGGATTGCGTCCGGGAATATTGGATGACCTTGGCTTGGCCGCGGCCATTGAGTGGCAGGCGGGCGAATTCGCTTCTCGCACAGGCGTTTCCTGCCAAGTCTCCCTCCCGCAGGACGATTTGCGACTGGACGGTGACCTGGCCACGGCGATTTTTCGGATCTTCCAGGAGTCCTTGACCAACGTTGCCCGACACGCGGAGGCCCAGGCGGTGCGCGCTTCCTTGTACACGCAGAATGGGAACCTCCTGCTGGTCGTAGTGGATGACGGAAAGGGGTTCCGTGAAGCCGAAATATCAGGCTCTCTGGGACTGTTGGGCATGAAAGAACGAGCGCAGGCGTGCGGCGGTGATCTACAGATCTCCAGTTCTCCCGGCGACGGAACGACGGTCACTGTTCGCGTCCCCCTGCACAGCCATGCGCCGAGCGTAAACGACCATGCACATTCTAATAGCAGATGACCACGCCATCGTGCGCCGTGGCTTGCGAGAGATATTGGCCGATGAGTTCCCCGGCACAGTTTTTAGCGAGGCCGGCAATGGGGATGAGGTGCTGAAGCACCTGGCCGAATCTCAATATGGCGTACTGGTGCTCGACATCAATATGCCTGGACGCAGTGGATTAGACGTGCTGCGCGATGTAAAGCGCACCTACCCGCAGCTTCCCGTGATCATACTGAGTGTCCAGCCTGAAGACCAATATGCGCTGCGCTGCTTGCGTGCTGGTGCAGCCGCCTATATCAGCAAGGACAGCGCCCCCGAAGAGTTAGCGCAGGCGACGAAAAAGATACTGGGCGGCGGTCGCTACGTCAGTCCCAGCCTCGCAGAGAAACTGGTCGCCAAATTCGACGCACCCGTCGACAAGCCATTGCATGAGTTGCTCTCGGACCGGGAACACGAAGTCATGAGGATGATCGCCTCCGGTGTACCCCTGACAGAAATTGCCGACCGGCTTCACGTCAGCGTGAAAACGGTAAGCAGCTATCGCGCCCGCATCATGGAAAAAATGCAAGTCAAGAGCAACGCCGACCTGACCCGCTACGCTTTAGAACGCAAACTAATCGATTAACTCGACTTAGCGCTGCAAGCTCCTGGCTGGAGAACTGATCCGGCCGAACTCGCCAGAAAAGACCTACAAAAGATTCAGTTTTTGCTGATATCCCTTCTTTGTCGGCCCCGTTATATTGGGGGGTCGTCGATGAGATCACGAACGGCGGTTTGCCGGAAGGGCGGATGGCCACCAATTCGAGCAGATTGGATTT
>CAZPZL010000549.1:0-1662 GCA_964590925.1 uncultured Granulicella sp. | reverse complement strand
TCGTTGGGCCAGCGTATGTCGATCTCATCGCGAACACGAAATCCCGAGACCTGCGCAATCGCCGACTGCACTGCCAGAGCGGCTCGCATCGACAGCCCGAGCGCGTTTTGCATGGAGATCGGGGTAGAGGTTAGAGCGCTTAAATATAGCCCCTCGCCGATTACCGAGTGCCACACGTGGCTGCCACGTCCACGGCCAGCAGTCTGTTCGTCGGCGATCCATACACCGTGCCGCACGCCCAACTTCGTCGCATCGTGCGCAAGATCGTTTGTCGATGCGACTGAGGAAAAGTGCATCAGGCGTCCCGCAAATTCAGTGCCAACAATAGCCTCTTCCACTGCTAGTAGATCGAATCTCTCATTTGCCATTGCTTGACGGTTCATAGAGTGTCGGCCGCGATCCGCATGCTGAGATCTACAGCAGGGGCTGAGTGGGTCAGCGCGCCCACTGAAATGAACTCAACACCCGTCTTTGCATAATCGGCAATGGTCTCCAGATTCATATTGCCGGAGGCCTCGATCGGCGCATTGGGCAGTTGCTTACGTAGACGCTTGACCGATTGTGCAACCTCGGCTGGCGTCATGTTGTCCAGCAGGATCGACTCCGCCCCGCCTGCAATGGCCTGCTCCAACTCCTCCTCGCTGCGCACTTCGACTTGTACTCGCTGGCCCGGCTTGCGTCCGGACAGTGCCCGCGCGAGTACGGTGGGCAGTCCGCCGCCCAGCGAGATGTGATTATTCTTGATGAGGATGCCATCCTGCAGATCGAGGCGGTGATTCGTCCCGCCGCCGCAACTGACGGCGTACTTATCCAACGCGCGCAGGCCAGGAATCGTCTTGCGCGTATCGAGAATTCTTGTCTTGGATTTGGCGCTGGCGACAGCCTTGACGTACTCGTTTGTCAACGTGGCAATGCCGCTCATACGCTGCATTAGATTCAGAATGACTCGCTCGGTGGAGAGAATCGTCGCTGCACTGGCGCGAATAACAGCAATGTTCTGGCCCTTTTTGACACGCACGCCGTCAAAGACCTCCGGATGGCTGACGACCTCGAAGCGACGCGCAGGCTTGGTCGATAGCTTGCCGTGAATCGTAAGAAACGCTGCAATGCAGCCGATGCCACTGACGATGCAGCTCTGCTTGGCGATGATGGTACCGGTGGCGCGCAGACCCGTGTCAATGGTCAGCGCGGTGGTGATGTCGGTGGCTGCCTTGTCCTCAACCAGGGCAGCTTCCAGCAGTGCAGTGATGCGACGGTATTTCCAGTCCATATCCTAATGTTAAACCCGATAGAGACAGATCGGGAAAAGTAAGCTGGCAAATGATTCATTTCTTATATCGGCTACAGCGGCTTCAGTGTAGGTGTTTACAGGGGCATGGATTGCTCGCAGAACGCGACCAGGCTTCGACTCCAACACACCATCGGAGGCTTGGCTAGCGGGCCAACGCAGCGCTGTAAGATACTCAATAAAAGCTTATTCGCTGCTGATACGCCGCTCCAGTTCGAGTAGCGTCCACAGATAATCATCTTCCATGCTCCCAATTACTACATCTTGGAATTGGGAGCGTGAAAAAATATCTCAATTTACTGTATGTTGTTGAAATTATTGGAGGCGCGGGTCGGGATCGAACCGACGCATAAAGGTTTTGCAGACCTCTCCCT
>CAZPZL010000548.1:0-1668 GCA_964590925.1 uncultured Granulicella sp. | reverse complement strand
TCCGAATTCGGTGAGCGGCGGTTGGACGGTGAAGGTGTTGGGCGGCAGCGAAGGCTGCGACATAGCGGGGTTGTTATCAGGCTCTTGATGCTCGCTGAAGCTGGCGAGATTTTGAGGAATGCCATCCTCGGATAGGGCGAAGTCGGACTGCTTGAGGCCTTTGACAGGATTCCCATTGTTGTCGGTGACAACGACGTCGAGCATGACCAGATGGGCTGTGACATGAATGGTGGCGACTGGTCGGTTGGAGTTATCTGCCGGTGTTGCAGGCGACTGGGCAGCCGCGGGTGCGGGATTGGATGATGGCTGAGCTGGGAGTGGGCGGGTGGCGAGGGCAAGCAGCGAGAGCAGCAGGGCAATGCGCGAGTGCGACATAGCGGCTCCATCCTGCGAAAATTTTGCTGGCAACATCATACTAGCGGGATGAGCTGGCAGACCGAGATAATTGTGAGAAGATCGACTACAAAGATTGCGAAAGTGTGAGGCGCGGCTGCAACTTTGGGCGAGTCGGATATGCTGGGGAAGAGGTGGCCGATGATACGGATGCTGTTGCAATGGGTGCTGAATGCGGTGGCACTGTGGATTGTGTCGCGGACTGTGAGCGGATTTGTGGTGAGCGACCTGAGCTCGGCGATGATTGCGGTGGTGGTGATTGGACTTTTCAATGCGACCTTCGGCCTGCTGTTGAAGATCATTACGCTGCCACTGGAAATCCTGAGCTTCGGTCTGTTCTTCCTGGTGATTAACGCGGTGGTGCTGAAGTTTGCCAGCCTGTTTGTTCCCGGATTCCGGGTGGAGACGTTTACGGCGGCGTTTCTGGGTGCGCTGGCGCTGGCAGTGTTGCATCTACTGTTCGGGTTTCTGACTCGGAAGCGGCGCAGGGTGGACTATCGGGGGGAGTACTAAGACAGAAGTTGCCAATCCCACCCCTCGCGCGAAGGAGTGCGCGATGAATGGGGCAGCCAGTTAGTGAGGTTGGGACACCCGGCTAGCCAGGGGTGTTGTTGGGGGGCTGGTCGGCGACGACTTCGAGGCCAAAGCGGGCGAGTTCGCGCTTTTGCAGGCCGTAGTCGACGAAGAAGCCGATACCGATTGCCAGTGGAATAAGACCGCAGGCAGAGACGGCGAGAACTTCGCGCTCCTCGACGATCACGCTGAGCAAGAGGCCAAAGAGGACGACGCCGACGCCGACCGAGACGAGAACGATGGCGCTGCGGCGGGCTTTGGCGAGGCTGCGCAGTGGGTCCCTGGCCTTCACATCTTCCTCGCCGTTCTCATTGCTGGGGCGCAGCAAGAGGTCGATCTGTTCCACGGTCATGCCGCGCTGTAACATCGCCATACGCTGCTCGGCCTTGATACGGCGCGCGTGGGCCTGGCCCGCGATTCCGGAGATGATTGCGACGATGGCCACCAAAAATGCTCCGAGCGGTACGATGAACGGAGTTGCAAGTATTCCCATGATGATTTCCTCCCTTTCCTGCCCGCGTTAGACTGGCGGGGTGGCGCAGAGTTTCACTGCGGCGCGTGAAACTTTCAATGTGACCAGAGGTCTAACACTGCTTGGCAACCGACTTCAGCTTCGAAGAGATTGTTCGCGAGCACCAGGCGATGGTGTTCCGCACACTGCTGCGGCTGACGGGAAGCCGCGAGCACCTGGACGATCTGGCG
>CAZPZL010000547.1:0-1672 GCA_964590925.1 uncultured Granulicella sp. | reverse complement strand
ACCTGCATATGTACGTGGCCCCGCTGAGATGGGGGCAGAAGCCCGACGATTTCAGTCGCGCCAAGTCCGCCTGCGCGGGACAGACGCTGGGTGCGGCGTCGCCAACTGCCTCCTGCACGGTCCTGTTGAAGTCCAGCGAGCGGGCGGCCCAGCAGTGGGAATTGGAGCGCCGCTTCGCTGCCTTCGAAGCGGGCCTGCGGTAGCGTTTGCGAGCTGTAAACGGCGCACACCCCAGGGCAATTGCACGAATTGTCCATCAGATTGTATCTATCACCGTTTGTTCGCCTCGCCCCCTCCCCCCTCTCCCCCCCGGGGGTATCTTGGGGAGAACCCTTTATGAATCTGTGCCTTGCACGGGACATGTGTCTGCAATGTAGTCATGATAAACGAGTTGATTACAATATTCTTCCAGTCAATGACTTGCGGTTGAGTGAGACGAAATATGGGCGAAAGAGCAAAGAAAAAAGCCTAGCGCGAACGCTGGGCTTCTCTCTCATCTCTCTACTACTTCAATTATATGCGTTTGAGGGAAACTACTATGCCAAGTATTTTTGTTGGGTAAGTGGTTAGCGGGGTGTTGGTTAGGCGGATTTTGGAGGGTTGAGGGGCTTGACACGGGGCGTTTGGCCGTAAAACGGGGAAAGATATTTCAACTGGTGTAATTGCCCTACGCGCGCCTCAGGGGCAAGACCAAAGTACAACTCTTCGCTGTACTATCTTTGTGCGGCAGTTTTGATTGCGCGTGTGCTAGGAGACGAAATGAAGATTGCGGTCGGAGCGGGCTTGGTGGCAGGGTTGGCTGTTGGAATGATGGCGCAGAGCGCGCCTAAGGCTGGAGTTGGCGTTGCATCCGCGAAGGTCTGCGATGCGCGGACGTACGGCGCGAAGGCGGACGGGGTGACCAAAGACACCAAGGCAATCCAGGCAGCCATTGACGACTGCACCAAAGCCACGGGAGGCGGTACCGTCAGGTTGAGTGGCGGCACGTTCCTGAGCGCTCCGATTGTGCTCAAGGACAACGTCACGCTCGACATTGCCACCGGGGCCACGCTGATGGGTTCTCCCGACCATGACGATTATCCGCAGCTCGAGGTCTTCCGCGCACCAGGACGCCAGTCGCTGGTGAGCGCCGACCACGCCAAGAACATCGCCATCACTGGCGGCGGCGTCATCGACGGCAATGGCGATAGTTGGTGGACCCTGGCACGCAGCACTCCGGGCGCGGGCATCGTCGGCCAGGGAGTCTTCCGGCCGCGACTGGTGGTCTTCAACTACTGCCAGCACATCCGCATGGAAGGGGTCACGGTGCAGAACTCACCCAGTTGGCAGATCGTCCCGTACTACTCGGACGACATCGTCATCCGCAACATCAAGGTGCTCGCTCCGGTCCGATCGCCGAACACCGATGCCATCGATCCCTTCAGCTCCAGCAATATCGTCATCGACCATGTCTATTCCGACACGGGGGATGACAACATTGCAATCAAGAGCGGTGAGATCAATTCCCCGGGACCGGATTCGCCGAGCAAGAACATCACCATCACCGACTGCACATTCGACCATGGGCACGGCCTCTCCATCGGCAGCGAGATCGCCGGTGGCGCACAGAACATCCACGCCGAGCGCATCCATTTTAAAGGAACGGACCAGGGCATTCGCATCAAGGCAAACC
>CAZPZL010000546.1:0-1678 GCA_964590925.1 uncultured Granulicella sp. | reverse complement strand
CTTTCCCTACACGACGCTCTTCCGATCTCGTGCAGATCGGCTAGTACTTCCTTCTTGCCGAGAATGGCTTCGAGTCGCTTCAGCCGCTCGTCGGTCAGAATGCGAATCTCGTCGGCCAGATTGCGTTCCAACTTCTCCACCTGCTCCTGCTCGATCTGTTTGGCACGCTCGTCCTTCTCCTGCCCCTTGCGGCTGAAGATGCGCACATCGACGATGGTTCCCTCGATACCCGGAGGGCACGTCAACGAAGCGTCGCGAACGTCGCCCGCCTTCTCGCCGAAGATGGCGCGCAACAACTTCTCTTCTGGCGTCAACTGGGTCTCGCCCTTGGGTGTCACCTTGCCGACCAGAATATCGTTATGCCCGACGCTGGCGCCGATGCGGATGATTCCGCTCTCGTCGAGATCGCGCAGAGCGTGCTCGCTGACATTGGGGATGTCGCGCGTAATCTCCTCCGGCCCCAACTTGGTGTCGCGCGCCTCGATCTCAAACTCCTCAATGTGGATCGAGGTGTAGTAATCCTCGCGCACCAGCTTTTCACTGATGAGAATGGCGTCCTCAAAGTTGTACCCGCGCCACGGCATGAAGGCGACCAGGACATTGCGTCCCAGACCGAGTTCGCCCTGCTCGGTGCAAGGCCCGTCGGCGATTACCTGCCCCTTCACCACTCGCTCGCCGTGGCTGACAATCGGCTTCTGTGTGATGCAGGTATTCTGATTGGACCGCTTGAATTTGGTCAGTTGATAGATGTCCGAACCGACCTCGCGAGAGAGCTGCGTCGGATGATGCTCCCCCTCGACGCGGACAATAATTCGTTCGCTGTCGACCGAATCGACGATACCGTTGCGCTTGGCCAGAATGACCGCGCCGGAGTCGCGCGCCGTCACTCCCTCCATCCCAGTGCCGACAAATGGAGCCTCAGAGACTAGCAGCGGCACCGACTGGCGCTGCATGTTGGCTCCCATCAAGGCACGATTTGCATCGTCGTGTTCGAGAAACGGAACCAGCGACGCCGCAACCGAGACCAATTGCTTGGGCGACACGTCAACGTAGTCCACCTCGGCCCGATTGACCATGACGAAGTTGCCCTGTCGCCGCGCATCGACAACATTCTGCACGATGTTCAACTTTTCGTCCAGCTCGATATTAGCTTGCGCAACCGTGTGTCGGTCCTCCTCCCACGCCGACAGATAGAAGCTGAATGGCTCGAACTCCACTAGCCGCTTCTTCTCCTTGCGTAGACGGTCGTTCAGCTTGTGCGCCTCTTCACTCTCAATATGATCACCCTGACGCAGGGTGCTGTCGCCAGCGTTGGTCACCGAGAGGAAGTCCAAAACGCGCCCATCCTTCACGCGACGATACGGCGACTCGATAAAGCCGTATTCATTGATGCGCGCAAAGCACGACAGCGAACTGATGAGTCCGATGTTCGGGCCTTCCGGCGTCTCGATCGGGCAGATGCGTCCGTAGTGAGTCGGATGCACGTCGCGCACCTCGAAGCCCGCGCGCTCGCGCGACAAGCCGCCCGGCCCGAGGGCGGAGAGACGCCGCTTGTGCGTAATCTCCGAGAGAGGGTTGGTCTGATCCATGAACTGCGAAAGTTGCGACGAACCGAAGAACTCACGGATCGCGGCCATCACCGGCTTGGCGTTGATCAGGTCGTGCGGCATCGCCGTCG
>CAZPZL010000545.1:0-1678 GCA_964590925.1 uncultured Granulicella sp. | reverse complement strand
TGTTCTTCATCGCGAAGGTCATGCCCGCCAAATTGTGGTCTTTGAGAATGGGCACATTGATCACGATGGCGCATTCCTGGGTGAGAATCTTCGACAGTCGTACGCGCGCCACGCCCCAAGTATCCTGCTGCGTCTCGAAGCCTGCCACATCGCTGCCGAAGCACCGGACTCTGCTGCGGTCTGTCGCATTGATCTTCAGCCCACAGGCTTCAAGATCGCGGGCGTTGCGATCCCACACTACGATGTTGGCCCCCGTAACGCCGGCCTGATGGAGCCGTTCGCAGATGGCGTACACCAGTACTGCGTGTGTCGAAATTCCCCTGCCTCCCAGGCCGCTCACCTTGATGCCGATCACCTTGTTCTTCACGATGGCTGGGAACCCGATGAGCTTCCATGCCTCCATCGGATTCTGGCGTCCGAAATAGCTGGTGAGCGCGCGGTCCAACAGGGCGAGCACGCGCTTGTCGTCCAACTGCGAGCCTGTGCTGTGCAGCGCCGCATCCCTGGCCACGACAACGCGCGACTTTCCATTGTTACCGCCCTGGGCCAGCATGTTTGCAATTCCCAGTCCGCTTTGCGAACCCAGCAGCATTGCTACAGTTGCGCCACTCTTCAAAAATTCCCTGCGATCTTTCATCGAACTTTTTCTCTCCCTTCACGCTCGGAAAAGCTCTCAACCGAGTCTTCTTTGGCCCAACACGTGATCTTCGAATCCCAACAAGTACCACATCCCGCGACCGGAAAATCTGCCGGTCATCATCTTCACCAATAGTCTCTTCAGCAGCTTCGTCAAATCGGCAAACGCGGTAAAGAAGCCCTCTTTCGACCGCCCGGCATGCAGCACTTTGACCCCGTTCGCCAACAGAAGGTTTGCGACCTCGCGTACATCCGGGAGATAGACGTGTGTCGGGTCGTCGCAGAATTGCAGCGTCTCATCCTTCGACGAAGGCAGCGACAAACTGCGCAGCGAGGGGAAAGCGATCCAGATGTAGCCTCCCGGCTTCAACTTTTGGCACAGCACAGCCAGAATCGGTGCGGGCTCCGTCATGTGTTCAAGCACATGATTCAGCAATACGAGATCGTAGCCGGCATCCGGAATCGCGTCATACCCTGTACCGTCGGTACCCAGGAGGTAGAACGCGTCCATTGCGGCATCGTCTTCGCCGCTCAAGTTATAGCGCCGAATATCCGCTCCGGTGTAATGGCAGCCAGAGAACCAGCGCTTGGTTATCGATGGTGAATGGTTGCCGCAGCCTATGTCCAGAATTCGAATGGAGGGCGAAGGGAATCTGCGCCTCACATATTGGAACTTCATCGGACAATGCGGCATTGCAATCCTCGTGTTCGATCACGCGGCCTTGCTCTCGGCCGCACAGCCTATAGTTTTGCTTCCACACCCCGTGCCAGCGCAAGCAGCGCCTGCGGCCCGTCAGGACTAGACTCGTAAGCGACGATTCGTACTAGGTACGGGCCCTTGCGGAAGGTCACGCTCTGCTCGTAAGCAACACCCGCATCGCCGATTTGCACGCGCTTCGCGTCCTTCGTCTGTCCCGTCTCAAAAATCTTCTGAGCGCCCGCGGAATTACCCATGGTGTAAACGTCCACTACCGCTTCCAACTGGCCCTTGTACTTGTAGTCGGAAGTTGCGGTCGAGAACACGCCGGCCGAGATGTATTGT
>CAZPZL010000544.1:0-1681 GCA_964590925.1 uncultured Granulicella sp. | reverse complement strand
GCCGCGTGAGTCTGCCGCAATATCCGACGTTGCAATCAACTGCAACTGCGGATACTTCGCCTTGATCGCCTTGTAGAACTGCGTGTAGCGACCATCGTAGCTCTTCGATTTGTCGAACCAGTCCTCGTTGCCAATCTCAACGTAGGTCAGAGGAAACGCAGCCGGATGTCCGTCCTTGGCTCGCTCTGCGCCCCACTTGGTAGTAACGTCTCCCGTTACATACTCGATCTCGTCCAGAGCGTCCTGTACATATGGCTCCAGATCCGGCCCCGGCGTCACATGCTCGCCCTTCAGCGAGTAGCCCGCATAAACCGCAAGGATCGGCTGAATCTTCAGATCTTCGCACCACTCCAGATACTCCAGCAGGCCAAGTCCGTCGGTCGAGAAATAGTTCCACGGACTCTGATGTCCAGCCCGATCCGCCAGCGGACCAATCGTCTTCTTCCAGTCGAAGCGATCCTTGATAGTGTCGCCCTCAAGGTAGTTGCCTCCTGGCAAACGCAGAAAGTTTGGGTGCATCCCAGCCATCAGTTCCATCAGGTCCGCGCGATTGCCGTTCACGCGATTCTTGTACGTCGGCGGAAAAACCGAGACCTGCTGTAGCCACACCGTCCCTGCGTGCTCCACGCTCAGCACAATCGAGTTGTTCGAGGTAACCTTCGCCACTGCACCCGTCTTCAGGCTGAAGCTCAGCTGCTTCCACTCGCCTGTCACCGCAGGCAGCGCAGCGCTCGCCAACACCTTGCCCGAATCATTCGACACCAGACTGACGCGCAGCGTCACTCCGGCGTCGCCCTTGGCGTACAGCGACCCGGTGTAAGTCGAGTTCGCCCGCACCGGAACGCCCCACCATCCGCCGTTGCGCAGCGCGTAGGCGTTAGCCGCATCAGCTGCGTCCACAGTCACCTTCAAACTGGTCGGCAATGCCGCCGTCGGCCCGGTCGTCTTATCCAGAGCGGCAGTACCGCGCGCATTGCCATAAGGTGCTGCAATCCATCCGTCCACGCCAGACCAGTCCGAGCGGAAGGTGCGATTGCGTACCAGCTCCGCGTACAAACCACCCTCGTAGGAGTAGTTGATCTCCTCGGTCATCAATCCATACAGCGTCGGGCTTACCTTCGCCACAGACTTCGCCGCATCAATGGTCAACGTCGCCGACTGCGCCTTCGTTGCCGTCTTCGTCGCGACCACCGACTGAGCCTGACCCATCACGCTCAACATCGCCACGCCCAACATCGCCGCAAACTTCCCTGCACGTTTCATTCGCAAATTCCCCCGTTGAAAACGATACATCACGCGCAATGAATCGGTCATGTAAATACGCTTATCTCTCTATTCCCAGCCGCTTCCAGATCGCATCGACCTTGGCCACGACGCTCGGCTCCATTGCAACCATCGCTGGCCACACTCGTGTGAATCCCTCCGCCGCCCACTTGCACGTCGCGTCAATACCCATCTTCGAGCCAAAATTCGGCAGCCGACTTGCGTGATCCAGCGTATCGATCGGCCCCAGCGTGAACTGGATGTCGCGCTCCGGGTCGATGTTATTGGCCACGCGCAAAGTCACCTCAGCCAGATCCTGCACGTCGCAGTCCTCGTCTACCACGATGACGCACTTGGTCGTCATCGCCTGCCCTATCGACCAGATGCAGTTCATCACCTTGCGCGCGTGGCCTGCGTA
>CAZPZL010000543.1:0-1681 GCA_964590925.1 uncultured Granulicella sp. | reverse complement strand
GCTCGCCGTCGATGCCGATGACGACTCCGGGCTGCGCCTCTTGCACGGCCTCTTCAGTCTCCTCGGCGCGTTGCTTGCGCAGACGCTCCTCGTCCCAGTCGCCGACGATGTCCATCGCACGTTCGCTCGATCCGTCACTCGACCAGTCGCCGTTGTCCTCGCCCGCGAGTGATGTGTCGTCGTAGACCTCGGGGTCAACCAGCGTCAGCGAGACCTCGGCCATTCCTGTCGGCTTGCGCTCGCGCGTTCCGGCGAAGATAACATCCTCCATCTTGACGCCGCGCAGAGTCTTGGCCGACTGCTCGCCCAGTACCCAGGTGATGGCGTCGGATATGTTCGACTTGCCGCAGCCGTTGGGTCCCACGACCGCCGCGATGCCGTCGCCGGAGAGGGAGAACTCCGTGCGGTCGCAGAAGGACTTGAAGCCAAGAATCTGAACTCGTTTTAGCTTGAGCAAAAACCACCTCCGAAAGCGACGGCGAAGGAAAATATCACCTGCCTTGCATCCTTGTTCTGATGCTTGGCACAACATCCAATTTAGCGGCTCGCGGTGCAGGTATCAACAACATAAACTCTACATCTTGTGGATAATTGGACCGCAACCCCACAAATGGGCCGGAGCGTTGGAATAACGCCTAGGATTGCTTTCAGCTCAGGAGCATATCTCACACCAAATAGAGGATAGAAATCATCGCTTGACGCGCAACTTTGAGATCGTGCCGAGGTGGCTTTCGATGGCGTCGAGGGTCTGCTCTAGCAGGTAGAAGTTGCGGGGGCGGCACAGGCGGTATGCGCACGCCTCAGAGAGAATGCGCCCGCAGAGCAGAAAGTTGCCCGTCTGCCGCCCGGTCGCCTTCATCACATAGTCGAAGTGGGTGAACTCCATCAGTAAAGTGATAGCCTCTACGCCATCAACCGAGACAATAGTTGGCTGGGCGTCGGAATCGGATTCAGCTTCGCCCTCTGCGGTCCATTCGAGGAAGAAGATCTGGCGCAGTGGCAGGCGCGGCGGCAGCGCGGCGGTCGCGGAGAGTTTCAGGCGGAACTTATCGTCGTTGCGAACGACGCGGTCGAGCGACTCAGTGCTGGTGCCAAGGTGGTCGAGCGCGCTGCGCCACAACTTCAGTGCGGGCGCCACGGGAATCACCAACGCAGGCCCGGAGTTGGCTGAAGCAGTCTCTGCGTCCACCTCTGAACTCTGCGCGCGTGCATCCAACAGGCAGATGTCGTCGGCGATCACGCTGTATCCACGTTGCGCGAGTCCGGCTGCCAGCGTCGATTTGCCCGCGCGAGTGTTGCCCAGAAACGCAACCACGCCATCGCCCACGCGCACCGCACTGCCGTGCAACGCATACATCCCCGCCTGGTGGCACAGCGCGGAGAAGACAGGCGACAGCAGGTACGCGCGAATCTCTTCGTTCTGTGCATTCTCTGCTGGCTCGACCAGAATCTCGCGTGCGTGCCGGACCAGAAAGTTTGCCACACCGGGAACTCGCTGTAGGTATTCGGTGTGAGAGGCCCACCAGCGGCTCTCGTTTGCTACAACGCCCGCAATGCGCTCCGGTACGCGAGCGATGAGGATGCGGACGACGTCCGCGCTGGACGCTTCTGGTTCGCAGGCGGGATCAGTAATCCTCGGCTCCAACTCCGGCAGCGCTATTTCCGACACCAGCAGGAACGG
>CAZPZL010000542.1:0-1686 GCA_964590925.1 uncultured Granulicella sp. | reverse complement strand
CAAACCGGCAATGCGCTGAATGGCGGGCTGGAAGCCCATGTCCAGCATGCGATCAACTTCGTCCAGAACCAGGATTTTGACGCCATCCAGACGGACCAGCTTGCGCTTGAGGAAGTCTTCGAGACGGCCGGGAGTGGCCACAATCAGGCGAGCGCCACGGCGAATCGTCTCCAACTGTGCGTGTTCGCTCATGCCGCCGACGACCAGTGCCACCGTCTGCGAGTTTTGAGAGCGGATGAGGCGGAAGGCCTTTTCAACCTGCATGGCCAGTTCGCGCGTGGGCAAAAGGATCAAGGCGTGAGCGCCACGACCTTCGGTCTTTTGCAGGGTTTCAATGATCGGGATAAGGAAGCTGAGGGTCTTGCCCGTTCCGGTCTGCGCGGTAGCCAGAACATCCTTGCCTTCAATGGCGGGAGGAATCGCCTGCGCCTGCACCGGGGTGGGGGTTTCGAACTTGTTGGCATCAAGGCGCGCCATGAGCGTCGCCGAAAGTGTAAATTCTGAAAATTTGGTGATCAAAATAATCCTGTTGATCCCGGGAGCCTCGATTTCTCGCAGAGGCCTGCAAACGGGACCGGACATAGAGGCGCATGTGCCTGTCAAGGCACGAGCCTGCTCATCGATATGCGTAAGGAAGAACCAACAACGTCCACGGGACTGGTCAGAAGGCATTTGATACGAGGAATTTGCCTGCTCACCCGGACCAGTTTCAACGCAACTGCCCCACGCTACACTAGTACCGCGCGGCGTTATGCCGGACGGCTACCCTACTCCCACGACCATCCGAAGATGCCGTGTTCCCGATCCAATCGCTTATCCAATCAAGGAGGCGGAAAATCTCACTCGCGGAACAGGATCATTCCAGAGCAGAGTCGCCGGGAGGAGACTCAAGGGTTACGCTGTAGGGGCTTGGGGAAATCTGTGCCAGGCAGGTTCGCCTCTCAAGGCAAACCGCCGCTCACGGCCAAATCACTGAGCGCAAATCCAGTGTATCACCATTTGCAGTGAAGCGTATTGCGGCAGGTCCGCGTCACAGGGCAATCGCATGAAGTATAAGTAGCAGGCGTAGAAATGGTTTTGAAAGGGCACGACTTTAGTCGTGCCCTTTCAAAACTCAGTTTTCGTAAGTCAAAAACGTTCCTGTGATTGCCCAGGTTTGCGTCAGCTACCGGCCTTCGAGCCTCGCCTGCACCTTGGCCACCAGTTCTTCCAGGTCGGCGCTCGGCACAACGGTATCCGGCTCATCGGTCAAGCGTGCGTCCGGGAACCCCCATCGGCGCTTCAGCGCCAGAATCTCTTGAATTTTGTTTTCCGGAATCCAGGTCAGGGGCGCACCGATCTGCTTGGCAATCAGATAAGTCTTGCAATAGGTATCGATGATCTCGCAGAGGTATTCGGCATGGGTGACGGTGTCGCTCCAGCAGACGATGCCGTGATTTTGCAGCAGAATCGTGTTGTGCTTCTCGACGAAAGGCAAAACGGTCTCGGCAAAGGCTTGGGTGCCGGGGGTCTCATAGGGAGCCACGGCGGCCGGTCCGATGAAGACTTCGTATTCAGGAATCAGCCCGTTCGGCGGAACGGTGCCGGTGATGGCGTAGGCGGTTGCGTAAGGCGGATGGCAGTGAACGACAGCGCGGGCCTTGGGGTTGGCCTTATAGATCTCCAGATGCAGCAGAAGCTCACTGG
>CAZPZL010000541.1:0-1686 GCA_964590925.1 uncultured Granulicella sp. | reverse complement strand
ACACCAGTGAGCGACAACCTTCGTTACTGTCAAAAAGTCCACACTATTTCCTAAAATGCTCTAGAGGGGTCGCTCGAAAGGTAAGCAACCCCTTCGGGTTGAGCAGCTGGCTAGTAGGAAAGCCGCAGGGACATCTGGATGGTGCGCGGTCCGGCTTGCGACTGCTGGGGTTGGCTTGATGTGACCAGGCCAAAGGAGTTGGGGCTGGAGACGTTCATGTTGGGCGTGTTGGAGTTGATGAAGTCGAACAGATTCTGGAACTGCGCCTCGTAGCGCAGTACAAAGCCGTGAACGACGGGGATGTTCTTGCCGAAGGAGGCCGAAAAGGCTTCGGTGCGGGGTCCTTCGAGAATGCCCACGCCCGAGTTGCCGAAGCGGCCAATCGGGTTATTGGGAGCCGAAGCGCCGGTTGTTGTGCCCGTACCGCTCGTGTTGCCGGGGAAGGCGAAAGCATTCACGTTGTAGAGAAGACCTGCGGCCTGTTGGGTTGCGGTGGGAGCGGTGCCGACGCCGACTAGCATGTCGGGCCGCTGCTGCGCGACCGAACGATTGCTTGGCTTGGTGCCCGAAGCGTCGTAGACACCCGAGGGGTAGTAGGGAGTCAGCCAGAAGCCGCTGTGGTAGATGTTGAAGGCGGTCATGCTCCAACCGCCAACGATGCGGTCGCCAAGAGGGCTGACGGAGCTGAAGAACTTCTGGCCGCGTCCGAAGGGCAGGCTGTAGACGGCTGTGCTGATCAGCTTGTGGCGGGCGTCGTAGAAGGCATTGCCGACATCGGACTTGATGTCGAAGGCGTTGTTGACGTTGCCGCCGTTATCGCCCTGACCGCCGGTAGCGATCGCCGAACTGGGCGCGGTGCCTAGGGCGTTGGTCTGGTTATCGGTAAGGGTGTAGGCGTTGGTAAAGCTGATGCCCTTGGCAAAGCGGCGGTTCAGCTCGATCGAGAAGGCGTTGTAAGTGTCCCAGGGACCGTTGGCGCGGGTCAGCACTTCGCGGAAGTTGGGGTACTTGAGGTTCACTTCGCGCAGGGTTGGCGTCGAAACTAGGTTGGCATAGCCGGTGGTGTTGGGAACCACCTGATTCAAGTCGGGGCTATAGATCAGGTTCCAGGTATAGGAGCCGGTGTAGGTCAGTTTGAGGTCGGTGCGGAATCCGATGTTCTGCTCCACGCCGATCGTCCACTGGCCGACACTGGGGTCCTTCAGATCCCACTGGTTGGCGCGGCGATAGCCGGGGAAGGCTCCAGCCGAGCCGGTGCCTGCGAAGACAGTTGCCAGCGCTCCGGGGTTATAGGAGCCGAAGTTGCTGGTATCCACGCCGAGCAACGAATAAAGCACCGCGCCGAGGACGGGAACCGAGTAGAGACCGCCGGAGGCCTTGACGACCGTTTCGTGGTCGCGGAAGGGCTTCCAGATTGCGCCGGCGCGAGGCTGCACATTGGTCCCATCCAGGTAGCGGAGCCCGGCCGGCAGGCCGACGGAGTTGGTATAGGCAAAGGGGATTCCGGGAATCCCGGTGGCTGTGCCTACGGTGGGCAGCGCGCCGCCCACGCCGGGATTGTCACCTACCGCCTGAGCCCAGGCCGAGCTGATCTTCTCGTTGGGGTTGACAATCAGTTCGCCGTGGGGGATCTCGGTGTCGAAGTTGCCCAGCTGGTTGGTTTCGTCAATGAACGGGGTGTTGACC
>CAZPZL010000540.1:0-1696 GCA_964590925.1 uncultured Granulicella sp. | reverse complement strand
ACAGTTGGAAGCAGTCGTAGACGTTTACACTATGGGTGATTCGGCGGGCGCGCGGAAGATTCTGGAGACAGGACAGACCAAAGACGGGAAGAACGTGCAGTTGGGCGACGCCGCCGTTGCTTACGAGCAAAGCGTGACATTCCGCAAGGGGTCATACCTGGTGCGAATTGTCGCTTACCAGGCGGTGCCCGATGGGCCGCAAGCTCTACTTGCCCTTGCGCACGGAGTGGAAGCGAAGCTCTAGATAGTGTGGCCGCGGGCAAGACAGCATGAGAGAACACGAGGGTTGCAATGCCGCATTGTCCGATGAAATTCCAATATTTAATGGGGAGATTCTCCTCGCCTTCCATTCGGATTCTGGACGTTGGTTGCGGCAACAATTCACCTTCGATGACAAAGCGCTGGTTTCCCGAGTGCCATTACGCGGGCGCGGACATTCAGCGCTACAACCTGGGCAGCGAAGATGACGCGGCGATGGATGAGTTCTACCTGGTGAGCGCAGACGGCTCTGGATATGCGGCAATTCCCGATGCAAGCTACGATCTCGTGATTCTGAATCATGTGCTTGAGCACATCGCAAAGCCCGGACCGGTGTTGGCTTCGCTCTGTGCAAAATTGAAGCCGGGAGGCTACATCTGGATTGCATTTCCTTCGCTGCGCAGTTTGTCTCTGCCTTCATCGGTAGATGAAACGCTGCAGTTCTGCGACGACCCGACACATGTCTACATTCCGGATGTTCGCGAAGTATCGAATATTCTTCTGGCGAACGAGGTGAAGGTTATCCGTGCGGGGAGGTCGAGAGAAGGGTTCTTCACGACGCTTGCCGACATGACGAAACTGCTGAAGAGGCTGCTGAAGAAGTTGGCGACAGGCACGTTTTCTGGAAGAGGAATGTGGTATCTGCTGGGATTTGAAGATCACGTGTTGGGCCAACGCAGGCTTGGTTGATGCCGGGCCCGGCGAGTGGACGCAAGTGAGGGTGGGGATGAATGATCGCAGGGAATTTCTGAAGAGCGCGGCAACGGGAGCAGTGCTGCTGGGTTCGTCTGCTGTTACGGGCATGCTGGCCCAGAGAGGTGACACAGGCAAGTCGCGGGTTGTGGTGGCCAGGGATGTGTCGCTTCAAGGCACAGGCTCGCAACTGGATGAGACGCGAGTGCTGAACCTGCTTGACCGGGCGCTATGCAGCTACTTTGGGCGCGTCAAGCCTATGGAGGCATGGAAGAGCATCGGGTTCCCGAACGTCGTCAAGAACCGAATCATCGGCATCAAGGTGAACGGGCTGGGCGGCAGAGGGATCTCGACCCATGCTGTACTTGTGCAGGCGATTTGCGAACGGTTGCAGCAGGCGGGCGTAAGCGCGGGAAACATTGTGGTGTGGGAGCGCGACGCGCGAAGTCTTGCGGCGTGCGGACTGAAGGTTAATACCGACCACAGCAAAGTGCGCTGTTTCGGTAGCGATGTGGCGGGTTACGAAGCAGAGCAGGAGTCTTGGGGATCGGCGCGGATCCGGTTGTCGAAGATCCTTACGCGCGAATGTGCGACCGTGATCAATGTGCCGATTCTCAAAGACCACGATATGGCGGGCATGACATTTGCCATGAAGAATATGTACGGTGTGGTGGATCGGCCAGACACACTGCACGGCAACAATTGCAATCCGGCAGTGGCCGACCTGAATTGCATACCTGTAATC
>CAZPZL010000539.1:0-1697 GCA_964590925.1 uncultured Granulicella sp. | reverse complement strand
GGAAAAGGCGAGGCTGATCTCGCCTTCCGCGATTTCTCGAAACCCGACGGTTGGAGTCAGGACCTGCATGCCATGTGTCAGATCCGCCAACGTTCGATGGTCTCGGTTATCGACGACGTCAAGAAGACTCTCGATCCTGCGAACCCGGACGGCGTGTTTCATGGACGCCCCCTCGACGTGATCCAGATGTACTACGCTCTCGCGAACTTATACGCCTATCAAGGAGAGATGGACGAAGCGATTCAACAATGGCAGTCTGCGTATCAGGTTGCCACCGACCAGTTGACGGGAGCAATGCCGGAATTGGAGGAGGTTCTAGGCATTGCATATCTGCACAAGTCGGAGATGGACAACGATGTCTATCGTCATCCGGGAGACCGATGTATTTTCCCTCCCAGCTTGAACCGGAGTTACGCGAAGCCGGCCGCATCGGAGAAAGCGATCGAATACTTGCAGAAGTACATGCAGCGCTATCCGGATGCGCTGGATGCAAAATGGCTGCTCAATCTCGCTTATATGACGCTGGGAAAATATCCAGCAAGTGTGCCGCAGCAGTACTTGATCCCGCCTACGGTCTTCGAGTCCGCCGAGAATGTTGGGCGGTTCGTCGATGTGGCGCCGGCGGCTGGCATCAATCTTTATTCGATGTCTGGAGGCTTGATTGTCGACGATTTCGAGCGCAACGGGTTGCTCGATATCGTCACCTCAGACTACGGCCAGTGCGCCCCGATGCATTTCTTCCACAACAACGGCGACGGTACGTTTAGCGACCACACCGCGCAAGCTGGCCTCAGCGATCAACTGGGTGGGCTGAACCTGATTCAGACCGACTATAACAATGATGGCTGTCTTGACATCCTGGTGCTGCGCGGTGCTTGGGAGTTTCCCCAACGTAAATCGTTATTGCGAAACAATTGCGATGGGACATTCACCGACGTGACGGTTGCGAGCGGCCTCGCCGAGCCTGCTACCGACACCCAAACAGCTGTGTGGGCCGATATCGATAACGATGGCTACCTCGACCTTTTTGTCGGAAACGAAAATAAGCCGAGCCAACTGTTTCGCAATCGCGGCGACGGGACATTCGAAGACATCTCTCATGCGGCCGGAATTGACCGCATCGCCTTCACCAAGGCAGTCGTCGCTGCCGATTACGACAACGACGGTTACGTGGACTTCTACGTCTCCAATCTGAATGGTGATAATTTTCTCTTCCACAACAATCACGACAAAACATTTACCGAGGTTGCGGCGCAGGCGGGTGTCCAGAAGCCGTGGCAAAGCTTCGGTGCGTGGTTTTTCGATTACGACAATGACGGCTGGCCAGACCTGTTCGTGACCAGCTACTACGTTTCTGTGGATGAATCTCTCCGCAGCTACCTCGGCGTTCCAGGTAATGCAGAAACTCTGAAACTTTATAAAAATCTTGGCAACGGAACATTCCGTGATGTCACCGCGGAAGTCGGGCTGAATAAGGTCTTGATGCCGATGGGAGCCAACTTCGGCGACATCGATAACGACGGTTTCCTCGATATTTATTTAGGCACAGGAAACCCGAGTTATGCGTCGCTGTTGCCAAATGTTCTGCTGCACAACAAAGAAGGAAAGATCTTCACTGACGTAACCGCGTCTTCCGGCACCGGCGAATTGCATAAAGGACATGCGGTCGCTTTCGCCGATATTGATAATGACGGCGA
>CAZPZL010000538.1:0-1702 GCA_964590925.1 uncultured Granulicella sp. | reverse complement strand
AGCTGATGACGTAGCCGCCGCTGGCCCACTTGCCCAGATCGATGACGCGGCAACGGTCGGAGCAGAAGGGAAAGTCCTCGCTGCCGGCCAGTACAATCGTTCTGCACGTCGGACATCGCAGCGTCTTCAGCTTCTTGGCCATAGATAGATTCTAAAAGCCAGTGCGTCTCATTCACAATGTTCCCACGAATGAGAATTAGCTTACGCCTGCATCAATTGGTGAAGTTAACCGTCCGCCACTCGCTCAACGCTATCTGGCCATCCTTGCCCACAGCCCACACCCGCCAGCGATGCGGCTGCATCCCCTGACCGAACGGCATCGGCATGCGCACCACGTCGCCATATTGGCTTGGATTCACAAACGCGATCGCTGAGGGACTCCAGTACTTCACAGCATCTTGAGGATTTGAGAACTGGGATTCGACTATATATGCGGCGGGCCTGTTCGCATTCTGCTGCCAGACGATGTTCTGTTTGGGAAAGCGCGTTTCATGGTCCCCGCTGTATGGCTCAAGCAAATTCGGCGCAAGCGGGGCCACGTCCACGTCCGTCGAAATTCTCAAGAAGTTGAAGCGACTGGCCAAAATCTCGGATTGCGAGGGCGAGACTCCCGGTATCAGCAACAGGACCTGCCATCCATCATTCCCCTTGCGCAGTACCACGAAACAATACACATATCCGGCACGGGCAGGTGTTCCGTCGGCATTTTTATCAGACTTCGCCTCATACGCCAAGGATGCGTAGGCAATTCTCCCGTAACCATAGAGAAAGAGCAATTTAATCTTAGTCACTGAATCCGTAGACGGACAATTAACTACTGGCGACTGAGAAGAATTCGCTGCATCACGATCAAACAATAGCTCGGGACTGCTACACCGTGCGTTTGCCTGGATCGCCTTCCCAGCAACAATGAATATCTCCCCACTGTCCTGCTGCGTTTGACCGAATCTTACCTCGAACGGCACTCTCCTGTGCGGATCATCCTCCAGCCAATGCAGGAAAGTCGCTGCAGCCGCCGGGTGCGCTCCCTGTTGCATCAGGAACCACCACCCCCGCGACGGCTCAAATCGTGGCTGGCCTATCATCTCCACCACCGATTGCTGCTCAATCATCGGCTTCGCCTGGAACCAGTTGTCGACGAAGACCACATCCGGCAGTGAGCCCTGCGCTTGCGCCAATGACAACGCGGTAACAAAATCCTTGGCGGCCAGCAGCCGGAAGGTGATTTGCAGTTGCGGGAAATCAGCCGACAACTCTCTCTGGATTGTGTGCCAGCCAAGGAACGACGCACGCCCGGACTCCCACACGGTCAGGCTTCCCGACCGCAGACCGGCAAACGGATCGGCCGAAGTAGCCGGCGGTTGCCCCCATGCAACCGCGCCGAGATAAGAACAGATCAGGAAGCTGATAAAGCACAGCCGCGAGAGACGCTGAACGAGACGCGAGACGCCAAGCATGGGGCCCTCCGTACAAACGGACGCACCCAGCATACTCCTAAGGCTGTTCAATGGAGACGAAATTTACAGTCCGTAGACCTGGATTGCGGTGCCGCCGAAGATAGCGGCGCGCTCGGACTCGCTGAAGGCGGCGAAGTAGGTGCGTAGCAGATCGAACCACTGCGCGTAGCCGATGGCGAGCAGGCAGACCGGCCAGTCCGAACCGGCCATCAGTCGCGTTGGGCCAAAGGCCTCGACGGCGACAT
>CAZPZL010000537.1:0-1703 GCA_964590925.1 uncultured Granulicella sp. | reverse complement strand
GCGTGGCTTGCGTAGAGACCCATCACTGGATATTCATCGTACCCCTGAGACTGATTATTGTTGGACTCCACTTCCTGCCTTTGGCGCGGCTGTTCGGAGTGCCGCGCTACTACACCACGGGCGCACTGTTCTGCGCTATACCCATTGGGACAATGCTTACGGTCCCCGCATCCACACACGTCGGTCACGCACTCAGTTGGATTACCATTCCGGCCGTAGGATGCACGCTGGTCTGTTTGGTCACTGCTTGGGCCGGGCTGAACGAAGTTCGACAATTTGTGAGTAGTTCACGGGAAAAGCTGAATCGGGCGTACTGATTGTGTAGCGCGTCGCACTGAACAAAAGATGTGGATTCTTCGTATGAAGAGTAATGGCAATTCATTCTGGGCTTATGGCAATCATGAAACGGCTCTATCTCCGGGAGGAACGATGCGAAATCTATTTGGATTGATGTTGGTGGTTGGCGCGCTGATGGCGACGGGTACGGCGAGTGCACAGGTAAACTCAAGCTCACAGACGGACACTGCGATGCAGACGGCTGCCAGCGCGCAGGGAAGTACTGCTGCACAGGCGGCGACGGGCAAGCTGGTCTTCGATGTGGCGTCGGTGAGGCCGTCGGCACCGCCGGATATGGCAAAGATGATGGCGGACCTTCAAGCCGGAAAGAGGCCGGGATCGGTGCATGTGGATGGCTCGCGAGCGACCTATACTTACCAGTCGCTTAAGGATCTGATTGCGAACGCCTATAAGATGAGGACGTACGAGATCAACTGCCCGGATTGGCTGACGACGGATCGCTTCGACATTGAGGCGAGGATGCCCGACGGTGCGACGAAGGATGATGTGCCCGCGATGTTGCAGGCGCTTCTAGTCGAGCGATTCAAGCTGGCCGCGCATCGCGAGATGCAGGATCAGCCAGTGTTGGCGCTGGTGATTGGCAAGAACGGATCGAAGCTGAAGGAGGCGACCGAGACTGGAACCGCGCTCGACCCAAGCATTCCGTTGAAGCCCGGCGAGTCGCTGGTGGATTCGCTAGACGGCCCAATTCGCCTGATGAAGAATGCCGACGGATCGACGACCTACAACATGGGTGAGAGGGGTACGTTCACGCTGCGATTCGACAGCGCGACGCTCTCGATGCACATGGAGGCAAGCTCAATCACGATGAAGGGATTCGCCGTAATGATGAACTCGCTGGGCGGCGGCGAGGGGCGTCAGGTGGTCGATATGACCGGGCTGACGGGAAAGTACCAAGCCGCAGTTGAGTTCCCGCTGATGGATCTGATGTCGAGCCTGAGCAGTCAGGGCATCAACATTCCGACGCGTCCGCCGAGCGGTGGATCGGATGGTGCGGCGACCGATCCCGAGGGCGGTGCAACCGTCTCTGCCGCGCTGGCCAAGCTCGGCCTGAGGATGGACAAGAGTCGGGCACAGGTGCAGCGGCTGGTCGTCGACCACATCGAAAAGATGCCAACGGAGAACTAATTCTCCGTGTGAGCGATCAAGTTTGCGTTGTTCTGTAGCTTGCTGTGCTGGCGGCTGTAGAAGAAGTAGATTACAAGGCCGACGAGGAGCCAGAGTACCAGCCGCAACCAGGTCTCGCTGGGTAGACCCAGCATCATGGCGAGAGAGATGAGGATGCCGAGGACGGGCGTTGCGGGCGAGAAGGGCGCGCGGAATGGGCGTGGGAGATCTGGCCTGCG
>CAZPZL010000536.1:0-1711 GCA_964590925.1 uncultured Granulicella sp. | reverse complement strand
GTCTCAGCCTTCCAAGCTGTTGGTCGCGGGTTCGATTCCCGTCTCCCGCTCCATTATCCTTTTGTAGTAGTAGGACCTTGTTGCTGAAAGTTGCAGGAGTTGAATGTTGACCGCATTGCGTGAGCAGGGAGTGATTCCGGTGGCCGATCCCGAGAACTATGAAGCGGTTCGCTCGGCGATTGCAGCGGCTTTCTCCGCAACCGGGATTCAGGGGTTTTTACGGTCGATGCAGTCGGCTGGATTGCGCATTCGAGACTTTGAACTGGCACTGGCCAAGGGAGTTCTGGGTGCCTCCGTCGAGGCCGAGTATTACCGACTGAGCGGCGGGGATCAGGGCCAGATTCGCGAGTTCTACCTCGCCAGTCTGGAGCAGGTTTCAGCGGAGTTGCGAGCCAGATTTTTCAAGTTGTACGCATACTACTGAGAGAATTGTGTATTTGAATCGCTGGCAACGTCGGTCAACAAGTCGGCTGTGCCGGTCAATAAAGAGAGGATGAATCGCAATGGGCAAGGAAAAGTTTGACCGGTCGAAGCCGCATGTGAACGTTGGGACGATCGGGCACATCGATCACGGCAAGACGACGTTGACGGCGGCGATCACGAAGGTATTGCAGAAGCACAACCCGAAGAACCAGTTCCGCTCGTTCGACTCGATCGACAATGCGCCGGAAGAGCGCGAGCGCGGCATCACAATCGCAACCGCGCACGTCGAGTATGAGACGCCGAATCGTCACTATGCACACGTCGACTGTCCTGGTCACGCCGACTACATCAAGAACATGATTACCGGCGCGGCACAGATGGACGGTGCGATTCTGGTCGTCGCTGCGACCGACGGGCCGATGCCGCAGACCAAGGAGCATGTTTTGCTCGCGCGCCAGGTTGGCGTGCCGTACATCGTCGTCTTTCTTAATAAGTGCGATGCGGTTGAAGATCCCGAGCTGATCGAGCTGGTCGAGATGGAGGTGCGCGAGCTTCTGTCGAAGTACGACTATCCGGGCGACGACACCCCGATCATTCGCGGCTCTGCACTGGGCGCGCTCAACGGCGAGGCGCAGTGGGAGGCCAAGATCGACGAGCTGATGGAGGCGGTTGACAGCTACGTTCCGCAGCCGACACGCGCTACCGACCTGCCCTTCCTGATGCCGATCGAGGACATCTTCTCGATCTCTGGCCGCGGCACGGTGGTCACCGGACGCATTGAGCGCGGCAAGGTGAAGGTGGGCGAGCCATGCGAGATCGTCGGCTTCCGCGAGACACGGCAGACGGTCTGCACGGGCGTCGAGATGTTCAAAAAGCAGCTCGACGAGGGACTGGCCGGAGACAATGCTGGACTGCTTCTGCGCGGCATCGCCAAAGAAGATGTCGAGCGCGGAATGGTGCTGGCAAAGCCGGGTTCGATTACGCCACACACCGAGTTCAAGGGCGAGGTCTACGTGCTTTCGAAGGAAGAAGGCGGACGGCATACCCCGTTCTTTAACGGCTATCGCCCGCAGTTCTACTTCCGGACTACAGATGTAACAGGGAGCGCCAAGCTGCCCGCCGGAACCGAGATGGTCATGCCCGGC
Source organism: uncultured Granulicella sp. (assembly GCA_964590925.1). Lineage (GTDB taxonomy): Bacteria > Acidobacteriota > Terriglobia > Terriglobales > Acidobacteriaceae > Edaphobacter. The sequence continues at coordinate 143 of CAZPZL010000536.1, read as the reverse complement.
GACAATGTCCAGTTGGAGATCACGCTGCACACGCCGGTCGCCATGGAAAAGGGCCTGCGCTTCGCTATCCGCGAGGGCGGACGCACCGTCGGCGCAGGAACCATTAGCGAAATCATCAAGTAAATCGAGAATAATAAACAGGG
>CAZPZL010000535.1:0-1717 GCA_964590925.1 uncultured Granulicella sp. | reverse complement strand
CCGGCTGCGAAAGTGGTCCGATGCGCGGCTGGTGAAGACCTGCGTCTTGCCCGCCAGTCGGCGAAAGGCGCGCGCAGTCACAATCCGTTCACGATCCCTTTGAAACGCCGTGCGACTGGGCCGCAACGGAGCGTAGAAGTCGCGCTCAGTTAGCTCATCGCTTGCGTCTCCCGATACCGCGCAGCCACACAGATCCGCCGAGGTAGACGGGATCGCGCGATGCAGGTCAATCTTCTTGTTCCCATTCAGATTCACAGTGATTCAAGTGTACCTGTTACGCCTGAACTCGTTCACCGTCGTCGGATTTTCCATATACTACTTGGCGTCTTTGTCGGAAGTGGCAGTCAGCTTAGCCAGCTTCACTCGTGCATTCTCAAGCTTGTGCTGCACCTTCTGCACGTCTTCGGGATCGGCGTCGGCGACCAGCGAGTGGGCATACTCACTCATCGACCGCTCCCACTGCGCCACGGCCAGCTTCAAACGCCCGGTCTTCTCGTAGACCTCGCCCAGATGGTCGTGCACAGTCGGATCGCTGTTGATCCGCTCGTTGGCCTTGCGTAGATACTCCTCTGCCTCGACGTAGTTGCCAGTCTTGAAGTATACCCAGCCCAACGAGTCGAGGTACGCCCCGTTCTGCGGCTCCAACTCGACTGCCTGACGAATCAGCTTCGTCGCCTCCGGCAGCTTGATTCCCTGATCGGCCAGCATGTAGCCGAGGTAGTTCAGCACGGCTGCATTTTGCGCGTCGATGGCCAACGCCTTGCGAAACTCCGTCTCGGCCTTATCATTCAACTTCTGCCGGTCGTACAACTCTCCGCGAAGGAAATATGCATAAATCTTCTCCTCCGGCTTGGTGACTAGCGCGTCAACCTTATCCAACTGCTCGCTGGCATCGTTGAACCGCTTCAGCCGAATGTAGATCTGCGCCAGAGACTCGTCAACGTCGCGGTCCTCCGCCGTTCCACTGATCTGCGCCTTGGCCAGCGTCAGCCCTTCTTCCACCTGACCCACGTCTGCCAGTTGTCCTGCGTAGGACAACTGAATCAGGCGATCCTTGGGCAGAGCCTTGGCGGCCTCGGCCGCCGCTGCGGTCGCCTCCTTCCACATGTGCGCGTCGCGATAGGCGTCGATCTCGCCATCGTATCCGCGCTCCGCGTAGCAGGGGTGGGCCGATTCATCGCTAGTCGCCGAGCCGCACTCACCACCAAACTCAACGATCTGCTTGTATGCAGCCACGGCCTCAGCCGTCTTATTCTGCTCGCGGTCAATGATTCCCATCCGATCCAGCAATAACACACGATTCTGCTTCTCTCCGTCGTTATACTTGCCGTCGGCCCGCTCGGTCGATTGCAGAATCCCCGCCAATACACCGACCGCCTGCTCATATTTGCCCATTGCGTCGTAGTTCAGGGCCTCATCATAGTTCAACTCGATGCTCAGTTCATGCGAATCCTGAACCAGCGGCTTTACCTTCTCAAGCGTAGCCAGCGCCAGATCGTAGTGTCCCTGCCGCCGCTCGATCTCGGCGATGCGGATCTCCGACTGGGTATCGTTGGCGTCAGCGGCAAGCAGCGTGTTGAAGGCTTTTAGTGCCTCATCCAACTGACCGTCGGCCAGCAATGCAATCGCCATGGCTCGCTCGGCATCGGGATTGTCTGGCTCGATCTCAAGCGAGCGACCGTAGGCCGCGGCAGCCTCCTTCGGCTTCTTCATCTCG
>CAZPZL010000534.1:0-1721 GCA_964590925.1 uncultured Granulicella sp. | reverse complement strand
CCTTCCCGCTGGACAAGCCGCTGACCATGGAGATCAAGGGGCGCAACCTGATCGAGGGCGTACCAAAGACGATCACCATCGAAGACTCCGAGGTCCGCGAGGCGCTGGCCGAGTGCATCTCGACGATCATCAACGCCATCCGCGTCGCCCTTGAGCGCACTCCGCCAGAGCTATCGGCCGACATCAGCGACCGCGGCATCGTCCTCACCGGCGGTGGCGCACTGATCAAGAACCTAGACAAGCGGATTCGCGAGGAGACCGGACTGCCGGTCTCGATTGCAGACGATCCACTGGCGTCAGTGGTTCTCGGCACCGGCAAGATGCTCTCCGACTTCAAGCTGCTGCGCAAGATCTCCATCGACTAGAGCTGGGTACCAGGTACCCCATCCATCGCAGTCCACGCGGGGGGTGGGATGTATAGCGCTCTCACAGCGAGCCTTTGCTTTGTTTGTCATTCTGCCCATGGGCATAGCACTGGGGAAGAATCCCTCGTAAATCCCAGTCAAAGCAAGTGGGAGCGGAGCTGTATCTCAAATACGGACTACCCCACTGCGCAGCATTGTTCCGGAACCTGTAAAATTGAAGGAATATCATGATCTCAGTTTCGAATGTCACGATGCGGTATGGCCAGAAGCTCCTCTTCGAGGATGTCTCGGTCACGTTTACGAGCGGGCGGCGGTATGGATTGACGGGGCCGAATGGCGCGGGCAAATCCACTTTCATGAAGGTGTTGACTGGCGAGATCGACGCACAAAAAGGATCGGTTGTCCGCCCCAAGAAGATTGGCGTGCTTTCGCAGGATCAGTACGCCTTTGACGCATACCGCGTCATCGACACGGTCATCATGGGCAACAAGCCCTTGTGGGCCGCGCTCGAGGAGCGTGAGCATATCTACAACAAGGCCGAGATGACCGACGCGGACGGTAGTCGCCTAGGCGAGCTCGAAGGCATCGTTGGCGAAGAGGATGGCTACGAGGCCGAGTCAAACGCCGCGATCCTGCTGCAAGGCCTCGACATCCCCGACGAGCTGCACGAACGCAAGATGAGCGAATTGCAGGGCGGGCAGAAGGTGCGCGTGCTACTGGCGCAGGCGCTGTTCGGAGAGCCGCAGGCGCTGTTGCTGGACGAGCCAACCAACTATCTCGACTTGGAGTCGATCCTGTGGCTGCAGGAATTTCTGGTCCGCTACAACGGCACACTGATTACCATCTCGCACGACCGGCACTTTCTCAACTCGGTCTGCACGCACATCGCCGACATCGACTACGAGACCATCATCCAGTACAACGGCGGCTACGACGATATGGTCGAGCAGAAGACCGCCATCCGCTCGCGCATCGAGAGCCAGAACGAGCAGCGCGAGAAGAAGATCGCGCAGTTGAACGACTTCATCGCCCGCTTTAGCGCTGGTACGCGGTCCAGCCAGGTGAACTCGCGCAAGAAGGAGGTCGAGCGGCTGGCCGTCACTGAGATGGCGCGGTCTAACATTCAGCGTCCCTACATCCGCTTCGAGCAGAAGCGCCCCTCGGGCAAACACATTCTGGAGATCGAAGAGGTCTCGAAGGCCTACGAGCAGAAGGATGGCTCGCCGCTGCCGGTTATCAAGGGCTTCACGGCGTCGTGCATGAGAGGCGACAAGATCGCCCTGATGGGCCGCAACGGCCAGGGCAAATCGACGATGCTGAAGGCTTTGCTGGTTAATGCAACGGGGGTCACCGAGA
>CAZPZL010000533.1:0-1729 GCA_964590925.1 uncultured Granulicella sp. | reverse complement strand
GCCGACGATCAGAAGCCATGATGCCGGTCAAGAAAGCAATGCTCCCGATAGCGTTGTTCATCGCCGCGCTCGCTTCATCGAATGGCGCCGGACGAGGGGCGCGATGATCACGGGCGTGTCGAGCGGGTGCGGTGCGCGATGTGCGGTGGGCGAACGTAGCCCGCACAGAATCGGCACACGGCCGCATCGATAATCATCGATACTGGCGCTACCGGTGGTGCTGTGGTTCCTCGGCTATCTGCTGATGCTGCGTGTGCTGGTGCCGCGCATGCGCGACCGCTCCAAGGAGGTGTCCGAGGGGCGCTCGATGCTCGAAGTTCAGGCGCGGCCTCTATGGCACAGGCATCCGACGTCCGCGACGCAAGAATAGCTCGTTTCTCATTGAGGGTGAGGTCCGGGTCATCGACGACTTCTGAAGGGTGGGTGGCCGAAGGCGTTGGCAGGATGAAGCAGTTCGTCGAGACTGAGAGTTTTATCTGTTCTGTCGTTCATGTCCTTTCTCCCTTCGACAGGCGTTGAGGATTGCCCGGTTACTTCACCTGGATGGTGCGAGGCTTTGCTTCTTCGATTTTAGGCAGTTTCAACGAAAGAACTCCGTCTTTCATTTCCGCCGCAATCTTGGCCTGATCAATCTTGCTCGAAAGGCGGAAGCTCCTCGAATAGTGGCCAATGTTGTATTCGGTATAAAGTGGCTGAAGCCCTCGATACTTGGCTAGATCGAGCCGTCCTTCCACAGTCAGGGCCCCGTCCTCGACGTGGATGCTGACATTGCTTTTCTCCACTCCCGGCATTTCAAGAATGACCGTTAGGGCATCTTCTGCTTCGTGAATGTCCGTCGCCGGCATAAATATCCTCGCCGGGATCGTCGTCTCCTCTTTGTTTTCAAGCTCTCGCTTCTTCTGAACTTGCAGTTCTTGAATAGAGGCCATGATGCTTCTCCTGATGTCCGAGCGAAATTCGCAAAAGGTTAGCCGATTTTGATGGCCCGAGGTTTGTCACGCTCAGACCGTGGCAAGTAGAGCGCCAAAATGCCGTCCCGATACTCCGCTTTAATACCGTCAGGATCGAGGTGCAGGGGGAGCGACATGGTGCGATCAAACTCACCCGATGTGCGCTCTCGGCGATGAACGCTCACTCCGTCGGGATAGGAGACGGCCTTTTTGCCGGCTATACGGATGGTGTTTTCTTTGGCTTCGATTTGTAGGCTGTCTTTCTCGACTCCGGGCAATTCGATGATTGCCAGAATATCGTCACCCTGCTGGAACACGTTGATTGGCGGAAACGGTCCTTGGCTGGTCGTCTGACCGTGCAGCCAATCGCTCGCTAAACGCCCTTCGAGCGCCCTTTGCAGATTGAATAACGCGTCAAATGGATCGGCAAACGCTCTCATCATGTTCGCACCCCTGTGCTTCTGCCAGCGGGCATCGAGGATGACTATCGAACCTCGTCGCCCCGTGATCGGCGTTCGATTTGGGCGGGCTTTTGGCAGTGTCAAGGGGTGAGTGCCATTAAAATTTTTGTCGAACTACATTTCTACTAACTTATTGGCACTGAAAGATCTTTTTTCGTATAATAGATGCTGCTGATGCATCCTCTGAATTCCGCAGCCATGTCAGGAATTGGCCCCTTTCGACGTTGGCCGCGCCGCAGCGATATGTCCGAAGTTGCGACAAGCCGACATCAAGCGGACATCGTCAACCAGGTTGTTGATGACCCACCACGGTCGTGA
>CAZPZL010000532.1:0-1745 GCA_964590925.1 uncultured Granulicella sp. | reverse complement strand
AGCCGGTGGTGATGGCTCCGCTGCGCCGCCGCTGGAGCGAGGTCAAGGCCGGCGCGGAACAGATTGCCGCGGCCATGGAGCCGGCCAGCAACAGCACGCGATCCACCCTCCGCGCCCAACTGGAATCCAAGTTGCTGGATTGGATGGATGAGCTTGCGGGTGTCCGCATTCTCGATCCCGCCTGCGGCAGCGGCAACTTCCTCTACCTCTCGCTCAAGCTGCTGCTGGACCTGTGGAGAGAGACGCAAATCTTCTCCATCGACCACCACCTGGCCTATCTTCCCTGCAAAGTCGGTCCCTCGCAGCTTTACGGCATCGAGACCAATGTCTATGCGCATGAACTGGCCTCGGTGGTGGTGTGGATCGGCTATCTGCAGTGGCGCAAGGACAACGCCATGGGCGAGCCGGAAGAGCCGATTCTGCGCGTTCTGGATAACATTCAGCATCGCGACGCCATTCTGGATCTCGATGCCGGCGGCAGCCCGATGCTGGACGCCGACGGTAAGCCCAGCGAGCCTGCCTGGCCCAAAGCGGACTTCATCGTCGGTAATCCACCTTTCTTGGGCGGCAATATGATCCGCAAGGAATTGGGCGACGAATACGTGGACAGCCTGCTCAAGCTTTATGACGAACGCGTTCCCGCCGAGGCCGACCTGGTGACTTACTGGTTTGAGAAGGCGCGGGAGATGGTGGAGCGCAAACGGGTGAAGGCGGCCGGGTTGGTGGCTACGCAAGGCATCCGCGGCGGCGCCAGCCGCGAAGTGCTCAAGCGCATCGCGGACTCGGGCAACATCTTCATGGCGTGGAGCGACCGCAACTGGGTGAACGAAGGCGCGGCGGTGCATATCTCCATTGTGGGCTTCGACGGGGGCGATGAGCGGAAACGCACACTGAATGGCGCTCCAGTGGATGCGATCAACCCCGACCTGACCTCCGGCGCGGACGCCACACGCGCGCGCTTACTGACGGAGAACGCCAGTCTCTGCTTTATGGGCACCACAAAGGTCGGGGCCTTCGATCTGGACCCGGAGACCGCGCGCAGAATGCTGGCCGCGCCGCTCAATCCAAATGGCCGTCCCAACTCCGACGTGGTGCGTCCCTGGGTCAATGCCCTGGACATCACCCGCCGTCCACGCGGCATGTACATTATCGACTTCGGCGTGGATATGCCGGAGGAAGAGGCGGCGCTTTATGAGTTGCCGTTTGAGTATCTGCGCGAACATGTATGGGCCAAGCGGCTGGAAAACAACCGCGAGGGCTACCGCGTTAAGTGGTGGATTCACGGCGAACCGCGCACTGATTTCCGTTCGACGATTGCCAAGCTCAAGCGGTACATCATTACGCCACGTGTCTCGAAGTATCGCCTTTTTGCATGGCTTGGAACCGAGACAGTGCCCGACTCGGCAACGTTCGCGATCACCCGTGACGACGATTATTTCTTTGGCGTACTGCACTCGCGCCCGCATGAGGTGTGGGGCCTGCATATGGGGACGCAACTGGAAGACAGGCCGCGCTATACACCCACCTCGACCTTTGAGACCTTTCCTTTCCCCTGGCCGCCGGGACGCGAACTGAAGGAGTCGCCGCTGGTGGAGGCCATTGCCGAGGCCGCGCGCAAGCTGGTGAAGCAGCGCGACAACTGGCTCAACCCGCCGGAGGCCGCGCCGGAGGCCTTGGCCAAACTGACCCTGACCAACCTTTACAACAAGCGACCCAAGTGGCTGGAGAATGCGCATCGCAAGCTG
>CAZPZL010000531.1:0-1753 GCA_964590925.1 uncultured Granulicella sp. | reverse complement strand
CTGTTATATCACTGGTAATCAGCGAGGTGCTTATGTCAAATGAGTTCACCGTGCTGTCGCTGTTGAGGGTAAAGCCCAAGGTCCCGTTAGAGCTCAGTGCCAGATAGTATGGATTAACGCCCAGCGATGCAGTAACCAGTACGGTGTCTCCGGAGAAGTCAACCAAAGTCAGCAGCCCGTTCTGGGTAGCGCTGGGGCTGGAGATTGCCACCGCATATTTGGTAGGCTGTGCTGCCGGTCCAACCACGCCAATCGCGCTCACCACAGGCCGATAGTTATCTCCGCAACCTGAGATCATCGCCACAGACGCGATTATTGCCGCCGCTGCCGCCACTGTGCACCGACGAATTTTGGTCCGTCCGTCGCCCCGCTTGCCAATCCCTGCCAGCTCTAGTTGCAAAACTTCTCCCGTTCTCGATTCCTATCCTGATTCCGACCGTACCGAGTTCACTCAAGTTCCGATTGTAAATCAAACCAGCCTCGCACATCCGATGTTGGCACAGAATGAATATGGACAACCGCATCGTCGTCGATTGTGAAACTCACGTCCAAAGATCTCACCCCATCACTACAACGGGTTGCATCAGCGTGCCCGCGATGCGCTTGGCGATGGCCAGCAGTTCGGTCGGGCTGCTAAAGACCTTCACCAGAGGCGCCGCAGAATACTCCGGCAGATTCACCTGCATTCCGTTGCGCAGCCGTCCCGCCGTCTGCTCGTCGACCGTCACCGCAGGCATCTCTGGCAGCAACATGCGCGGATGTGGCAGACGCCGCTCGATCTCCCCAGGCTGGCCCGCAAGCAACTTCAGCTCGTCGAGCCCAATTGCCTGCGCCAGCGTAAACACTCCGGCCTGCGTGCGCCGCAGTTCGGACAGATGCGCGCCGCATCCTGCCAGTTCGCCCAGTTCGTGCGCCACCGAGCGCACATAGCCTCCCGCCGAGATCTGCATCTCAAAGCGGACCAGTTTCCCCTCCAGCGACAGCAGTTCGAAGCGATGGATGAAGATTCGCGCAAGCTTCATCTCGACCGGCTTACCCGCGCGCGCCAGCTTGTGCGCTGGAACTCCGCCGATTTTCTTGGCGGAGAAGACCGGCGGCATCTGATCCATCTCTCCGTGGAACCGCTCGGCCAGCGCACGCAGCTGTTCCAGATCAAGCGACAACTGCTGCGGCTCGCTCACGGCCGTTCCTTCGGCGTCGAAAGTGTTGGTAGCAAAGCCGAAACGAATCGTCCCATCGTAGGACTTCTCCGCCGCGCTGAAAAACTGCGCCAGCCGAGTGTACTTGCCCAGCAACAGCGGCAGGACGCCGGTCGCCATCGGGTCCAGCGTACCCAGATGTCCGATTGATCGTTCGCCGGTCGCTCGCCGCACAATCCCCACCACGTCGTGCGAGGTCATCCCCGCCGGTTTATCCAGAATCAGCAATCCATTCATCGTCTAATACTACAGTTGTAGCTAGAAGACTGGCAGGGGGGAGCCTCGCTTTCGATAGTGGCAACGAAGCGCATGGAATTGATGTTGTCTTCGCCATTGCGACCAGTGGAGCAGATGCTCAACGCGTGCCATCCGCGCCAGTGCAGCAGAGTGAGCAGGTGCCGCAGCTCTGGAATGCTGAGCGACACCTCGCCGTCGGGAGTTTTTTTCTCCCCGGGCGCGCAGAATGGCCAGCGTGATGTGCCGGTACCAGCCCTGCCAGTGGCGGACTTCGTAGTGGTCTAACCCGCATTCACCTTTGGCGGTCTGGAAGGCTT
>CAZPZL010000530.1:1550-1761 GCA_964590925.1 uncultured Granulicella sp. | reverse complement strand
GCGTGGGATCCCATTCAAGCCGAGAAGGCTGGCTACAAACACTTTATGCTGAAGGAGATAAACGAGCAGCCGCGTGCGATTCGCGATACTATTCTGGGTCGCGTCTCGGCTGACACTGGCCACGTCTTCCTCTCCGAGATGGAGCTGTCCGATGCCGACCTGCGCGCTGCTACGCAGATCACTATCGCCGCCTGCGGCACCAGTTGGCATG
>CAZPZL010000530.1:0-1540 GCA_964590925.1 uncultured Granulicella sp. | reverse complement strand
TGCGGGACTGGCGGGCAAGTTCATGATCGAGCGGCTCGCCCGCCTGCGGACAGAAGTGGATTATGCCAGCGAGTATCGCTACCGAAATCCGCTTGCCGATCCGGCCTCCATCGGCCTGCTCATCACACAGTCCGGCGAGACGGCTGACACCATCGCCGCACAGCGCGAACTGCACCTGCTCGGCTCGAAGACGATCGCCATATGCAACGTCGTAGGCTCGGCCATCAGCCGTGCGGCACAGGGAACCATCACCACTAACGCTGGCCCGGAGATCGGCGTCGCCAGCACCAAGGCCTTCACCGCACAGCTGACAGCGCTGTTTCTGTTGGCACTGCATCTGGCGCAGGTACGCGGCACCGTCACAGATGCTGAATCGCTGGAACTGGTTAATGAGCTGTCGAAGATACCTGGCAAGGTGGAGGAAATTCTGCGCTCGGTCGATGACCAGTGCGCCATCCTCGCCAAGAGCTTCTCGACGGCCCACGACTTCCTCTTCCTGGGCCGCGGTATACACTACCCCATCGCTCTTGAGGGTGCACTCAAACTCAAGGAGATAAGCTACATCCATGCCGAGGGCTATCCGGCCGGAGAGATGAAGCACGGGCCGAACGCGCTGATCGACGAGACGCTGCCGGTCGTCTGCATCGCGACCAAAGACCCGACCGACCCGACCAGCGTGCTCAAGTACGAGAAGACGCTCTCGAACATTCAGGAGGTCACAGCGCGCTCCGGACGAGTCATCGCAATTGCAATCGAAGGGGATGAAGAGATCAAACATCTGGTCGAACACACTATCCACATACCACAGGCCCCGGAGCTGCTCCTGCCTATTCTGGAGGTCGTCCCACTGCAACTACTCGCCTACCATATTGCCGTCCGCCGTGGATGCGACGTAGACCAACCCCGCAACCTCGCTAAATCTGTCACCGTAGAATAGCCTCAGGGGAAATTCCCCAATATGTTGTTCATTGAGAATAAAGTGTCATCCTGGATAATAAAGTGTCATCTTGGATAATTAAGTATCATTCTTTTCGCTTGCCCTTTGCAGTGAAAGGGCAGATTATTGCGGAGTCCAGTTGCAGAGGCTCCCAACATGGCGTACCGGCGAAATTCGGTAGATGAAGACACAATCGAACGCCTTTATAAGGAAGGTCGAGGGCAGGGCCGCGGTGCCAATTTCCTGCCTTGGCTGACCATCTACAATGTGGCGTCCACGGGTCGATCACATCGCATTTTCGGTAGTAGAAAAAACGGGCGAATTCATCATCTTCTTTCAGACATCGAATGTCGCCTGTTCCTGTATCTGGACTGGTGCGACGACGTAGCAGACATTCGTGAACAGTTCCCTTTGGAGCGCCGCATCACCTGCCGCATAGCAGACAACCTTGGGTTCCGTCACCCTACCGACACAACAACCAAGACTCCATTCGTTATGACTACTGATTTCCTTGTGGATGTCTTGCGCGATGGCAAACTGCACTCTAGGGAGACTCTGCACAGGTGGGGATTTGATCGGTTGCAAGATGTGTTTAGGTGAATT
>CAZPZL010000529.1:0-1772 GCA_964590925.1 uncultured Granulicella sp. | reverse complement strand
ATGACGCAATGCCGCGTTTTCGGCTTCGAGCTCGGCCAGCAGGTCTGCCTTTTTCTTGGCTCGTACCGACGGACCTGGGAACGCAATAACAACCCCAGAGACCTTTGCTCCGAAATCCTCGGACGCCTTTCGGCGTCGTTTTGAATAGTCGTGCCGGGGTTCCGCCAACCCCAGCTCTGCCTCTGCGCCCACACCGACGATCTGCTTACGCACTGCCCGTCCCCCGCGGATGCTACAGCATTCATGTCGCTGATAAATTCTACGCGTCTTGCGGTTACGTACCCACTGATCTCGCAGGATAATTGGTCGTGCAAATTCCACGCCATTTGAGCGGCAGCCGCAAGCGACATTCGATCAACATCAAAACAGCCCAGCCCCCCGAAACATTACTATATCGAATGGGAACTTTCTCGCAACCATTGGGACGTTAGTTAATGGCGACAACCCTCTGCTTGCAAAACGAGATTCCGGTGCCTTGTTTCGTTATTCGCTTTCTTCTGTGTAACAACAATGTCATATAGAATAGCAACTAACCGACCAGCTGGCTTCAAGTTCGGGTGCGCTCTCGAGGCAACTTGCCCGGTCGTGGCGTTCGTATGAGTCGTAACTTCAAAGGACAGCGTGGGAGGATACCCGTGGCGAAAAAGAAGCGACACACTGCTGCTGAAATCGGCGCCAAGCTTGGCGAAGCCGAGGCTCTTGCGAGGCAAGGCAGTAATCAGGCTGAAATTGCCAAAGCGCTGGGCATCAGCGTCATGACGTTTCATCGTTGGCGCAAAGCCGGGGCGCAACGGCCCTCAAGGGCGGCGATCGTGCCGGCGACATATCTACTTACCTCGCCCTCCGACTTGCCGGAGACGGAACGTCAGAGCCGGATTGGAGAGCTTCAACTGGAGAATGCGCGCCTGAGACGCCTCGTGACCGATCTCCTGTTGGAGAAGATGAGCCTCGAAGACGATCAGCGGCAGCGATACTACGGTCGCACCGCTAAGGCTCAGTGAGGTAGTTTTACGTTCAGGGTCGCTTTAAGTCGAGTGGAGCCTATCAAAGGCCGCTCGGTTGCCATGCAGTGTTGCGGCTGAACTGATAGCGGCGATTACTTCGCATCCTTGCCAGCGTTGTCATTCTTGCCAGCATTGTCGTCTGCGCTCCCGCCATTCGCCACGCATCTGTTAAAATAATCCTGCTGGGCTAGCCCACTTCCTTTGGCGCTGCCGGCTGCAGGATTGCCCGGGATGCGCGGTGGAAAGGCTTTGGCGGTCAAAGCGTGACACTTCCTCGCGACCTCTACGGTAATAGCTGACGCGCCGCTGGTCATCGACACCATTGCGATAAACATCAGCGCGAGATGTGCACACCCAAATCTCGGGTTGGGGAACACGGTATGTCTCCTGGCATGGTCGAACTTGCGCATTCACCGATGCGCACGCCTAAGAATTGTACCGTTATGGCGCGCGGATTAAAATACCGTCGAGGGACTTGGGCAAAGGGTGTGATGCTCGCGCCTGCCATCTTGGGACGACATTTCCGGCGACTCGCGCTGCTATTCGGCTGCCTTGGCGCGGCGGTCGCAATGATCGACCGCGATCTAGCGCTCGGCCAACAGACCGGTCAAAACAGCAATTTCGAACGCTGTCGGGCCATCACGGAAGACGCGGCGCGACTGCGCTGCTTTGAAAACGCAACAGCCAAACCCGCCACGCCGGCGGCCCCCCAGACCTCTAAGAGCCGATCCGGGAAGTTCTTGAATCTGATGAATCGGATGTGATTCA
>CAZPZL010000528.1:0-1775 GCA_964590925.1 uncultured Granulicella sp. | reverse complement strand
GACGCGCAGCCATCCAGACACAGCGAAGATGCTGTTGAAGGAGGCGCAGGACGATGTCGAGCGCAACTGGCGCATCTACTCCAGCCGCGCCGCCATGCCGGGACGCTCGGAGACGCCGAACATCGCGCCACCGGAAAAAGAAGGTAACGTAGCGCCCCTGGGATCGGGAGGAGATAAGTAATGATTGACCTGAGTACAGAGTATCTTGGACTAAAACTGAAAAGCCCCCTTGTGGTCTCTTCCACCCCGTTGACCGACTCTGTCGAGAGCATTCAGCGGTTGGAAGCGGCCGGAGCCGCCGCCGTGGTTCTGCCCTCGATCTTCGAGGAGCAGATCACGCTGGAGAGCAACGCGTTGGACAGCGACCTCTCGCGGGGAACCGATTCCTTTGCCGAATCGCTCAGCTTCTTTCCCGCCTACGACAGCTTTCGTCAGGGGCAGGACAGCTACCTCGATCTTGTCCGCAACGCCAAGAAGGTCGCCGGCATTCCCGTACTCGGCAGCCTGAACGGTGCAACGGCTGGCGGCTGGGTCAGCTTCGCCAAGGAGATCGAAGAGGCTGGCGCGGACGCGCTGGAGCTGAACACCTACTCGCTGCCCACGATGCCCAGTGTCACCAGCACCGTGATCGAAGACGGCATCGTCGAGCTGGTTCGTCAGGTCAAGGCCAGCACGAAGATTCCCATCGCCGTCAAGCTCACCTCGCAGTTCACCAGCCTCCCCAATCTGGCCGCAAAGCTGGATCGGGTCGGTGCCGACGGCATCGTTCTCTTCAACCGTTTCTATCAGCCGGAGTTCGACGTCGAGAACCTCACCGTCACTCCCAAGCTCTCGCTCAGCCGCTCGGAGGAGCTTCTGCTCCGCCTGCACTGGACGGCGATCCTCTACGGCACGATGAAGGCGCAACTCGGCGTCACCGGCGGCGTTCACACCGTCGAAGACGTTCTGAAGGCGATCATGGCGGGCGGTCAGGTTGCCATGCTTGCCTCCTCGCTGCTGATCAACGGCATTCCCCACATTGCCAAGCTGCAATCGGGTCTGGTCGCTTGGATGGAGGAGCACGAGTACACCTCCGTCTGGCAGATGCGAGGAAGTCTCAGCCGTCAATCGGTTCCAAACCCCGCAACCTTCGAGCGCGGCAACTACATCAAGACCCTGAGCAGCTTCACCCTGCGCTAGGTTCTGCAACCATCGACGAAAGACTTAACGCCGATCCACGCCGATTGAAACGGATAAGTCAAAATGCCCGCTCATTTCGAGCGGGCATTTTATTGTGTATGGTCTCTGGCTTGTATCGGCATATAGATCGTAATTTGTCGTTGCCGTTGTCTTTGTTCCTGCGGTTGACCTTCTTTGATTGTCATTCTGCGGCGAAGCGGAGGAATCTGCTCCTGTCGTTGTCTTTGCCGTTGGCCCTTGCCAGACAAAGGTGTGGGCAAAGGCAACGACACTCCGATTCAGAGTAGCCAGATCGCTTGGAATGCACGAGATTCGCTTTTCAAGCGATACTGGTAGTACTGAGTTGAGGCTACCGACGAATGGAATTTCACATCTCCCGCGCTGTTCGAGAAGCGACCCAGATCGACGACCTTCTCTTCAGCTACACCGGAAACGTCGTCTTCGCCAATGTTGCGGCGAGTCGCAGGCTGGCTGAGGCGCTGAACCGGTCTCGCAAAGATGGGGCGCGCGGCACGAAGGCCGACGCTGCTGACGCGTACAACGCTGGCGCGCTCTTTGCCATGGGTCTGATCGACGAGCTGAGCCATGCGTTGATT
>CAZPZL010000527.1:0-1813 GCA_964590925.1 uncultured Granulicella sp. | reverse complement strand
CATCGCGCATTCGCTGATACTCGCGATCCGTCAATGTCTGCGCCGGCGCCACCGTAATCGAGTCGCCCGTATGCACGCCCATCGGATCAAAATTTTCAATCGAACAGATGATGATGACGTTATCCTTCAGGTCGCGCACGACTTCAAGCTCGTACTCCTTCCAGCCCAGTACGCTCTCTTCGATCAAGCACTCATGCACTGGCGAAAGGTCGATGCCATGCGCCAGAATCCCCGTCATCTCCTCGCGGTTGTATGCGATTCCGCCGCCCGATCCGCCCAGCGTAAAGCTGGGTCGAATCACCACCGGAAAGCCAATCTTCGCTGCAAATGCCAGCCCGTCGCTGACATTGCCCACCAACTGCGACTTTGGCAGATCCAGGCCAATCCTGTTCATCGCGTCCTTGAACAGCAGGCGATCCTCGGCCTTCTTGATCGCCTCCAACTTTGCACCAATCAGCTCAACGCCGTACTTCTCCAGCACACCCGAATCCGCCAACTCAACCGCCAGATTCAGTGCCGTCTGCCCACCGACCGTCGGCAGCACAGCAAAAATCCCCAGGCTGCGTTTTTGTTTGTCATTCCGCAGCTCACCATTGTTGTCATTCCGCAGCGCAGCGAAGGACTCTGCTTCTCTACCACCGACAATATCATCGGCCAACATCCCTGCTTCCACGCGAATGATCTCTTCCAGATACGCAGCCGTCAGCGGCTCGATGTAAGTCCGATCCGCAACCTCCGGGTCGGTCATAATCGACGCCGGATTGGAGTTCACTAACACAACTTCATACCCCTCGGCCTTCAGCGCCTTGCACGCCTGGGTCCCCGAGTAGTCGAACTCTGCCGACTGGCCAATCACAATCGGTCCCGAGCCGATCACCAATATCTTCGCAATGTCATTTCTACGCGGCATCTCTACTCACTTTTCTGCTTTGAAAGGGCGGGGTTTTACTTCTTGAACTCTTCCATCATCTTGCGAAAGTCCCGGAACAGATAGTGCGAATCGTGCGGTCCGGGGCTTGCCTCCGGGTGATACTGCACGCTGAACATGGGGTCGGTCTTGTGACGAAGGCCAGCCAGCGTCTGATCGTTCAGGTTCGTGTGCGTCTGCTCGACGTTGTCGGGCAAGCTATCGGGATCAACATTGAAGTTGTGGTTCTGCGCCGTGATCTCGACCTTGCCCGTCGCGTGGTTCAAGATCGGGTGATTCCCGCCGTGATGGCCAAACTTCAGCTTGTAGGTCTTTCCACCCAGCGCCAGCCCAAAGATCTGGTGCCCCAAGCAGATTCCAAAGATCGGTTTCTTGCCCTTCAGTGCTCGAACGGTGTCAATGGCGTAGTCGAGCGGCTCCGGGTCGCCGGGGCCGTTCGAGAAGAAAACACCGTCGGGGTTCATTGCCAACACATCCTCTGCGCTGGTCTTCGCCGGAACCACCGTCACGCGGCAGCCCTCTCGTGTCAACATGCGCAGAATATTTTGTTTGATGCCGAAGTCATAGGCGACCACATGCAGCAGTTCGCCGTCGGTCGTGCCATCATCCTTGGGCAAGTACACGTCGCCGGTCTGATTCTTTGCCTCCTGCGCGCTCCACTCGTACACAACCTTGGTTGTGACCACACTGGCCAAGTCCGTGCCTACCATCTTGCGAATCGAACGAGCCTTGGCCACCAACGCGTCTGCGTCCAGCCTCTCGCCCGAAGCGATCACCCCACGCATCGCGCCATGCTCGCGCAGATGACGCACCACGGCCCGCGTATCGACCTCGGAGATCACAGGCACGCCCGCGCGCTCCAAATAGTCGTCAGCAACCTCGGTC
>CAZPZL010000526.1:0-1852 GCA_964590925.1 uncultured Granulicella sp. | reverse complement strand
CAGGCGCTCAATATCGATGGAAATCTCGCCGACCAGGATCGACGCAGCCGAGAGCAGCAGGGCGAATGCGATCAGGTTGTAAAGCACACGGTCGCGCACCGCCTCACGAAATGTATTGAACGCGATAAAACCGACACGCGAATTCATACTCCAGCCCCTTTGCGGTTTTCGGTCGGGCGCAGTTTCTGGACGTAATACTCTTCGAGAGAGCTGCGAACCGGCGCGAGCGAAATCAGACGCAGCCTTTCGCGGCGCAAGATGTCAAGGGCGGCATCCTGTTGCTCCTCGGGCAAAACCGCGTTGACCATGTCGCCGCTGATCCGTGCCTCGGCGCCGAGACTTGTCAAAGCCGCGGGGACATGCGGTGCATAGAAAATGATTTCGATTTTTCCCTGCTTTTCGGAGGTCAGGTCTGCCACAGCACCTACGCCGCGCAGTTCTCCCTGGTGAATGACGCCGACTCGGTCACAAAGGGCTTCCGCATCCGACAGTATGTGAGTGGAAAAGAATACGGTTTTACCTTCATGGCGTAGTTGCTGGATCAGGTCCCGCACCTCGCGGCGACCCATGGGATCGAGACCGGACATCGGCTCATCGAGAAAGACCAGCTTAGGGTCGTGCAGGATCGCTTGCGCAAGGCCGACGCGCTGCAACATTCCCTTGGAGAATTTTCGCAGTTGGATGTTTGCGGAGTCGCTCAATCCGACTCGGGCCAGCATTTGTTCCACTCGTGCTGAGCGTCCTTTCGCGGGCATGCCCGACAGCTGTCCGTAATAGTTGAGCAGTTCCCGAGGACTGAGATGGTCGTAAAAGTAGGGTTGTTCGGGAAGAAATCCAATCTGCGATTTGACTTGCGGATCATCGAATGCCATGCCCAGGATGCGGGCGCTGCCGGCAGTCGGAAATACCAATCCCATCAGAAGCTTAAGAGTCGTCGTCTTGCCGGCCCCGTTGGGGCCGAGAAAACCGAATACTTCGCCTTGTTCGATGGTAAGGCGAAGGGGACGCAACGCCATCTTGGGGCGCTTGCGCCAGAAGCCAACCATATATTCTTTTTCGAGATCAAGAATTTCGATTGCGGCCATAGCTATGCGAGCATGGTCAAGCCCCTTGGCGGGAGTCTTACCCATCTGATGCTAGCGATTATAAGCAAACGCTAGAGGCGATGTGAGGTGCTTGGGGCGTGACTCGGTTACGAAGGTAAACCTGCCAGCAGGCGAAGAGCAGAAGCGAAGCGCCGCTGGGAACCCAGCGGCGTCGCGTCGGTCTTGGTTAGTTCTGTGGGCTGACTGTGTTGTCGCAGGTCGTGATGGTGGTCGTGCTGGCGCGGACCACAGCGTCAGCATAGGAACAGAAATAGCGGATACCGGAGTAATTCCACAAAACCGGATTCGCAATGAAATTGTAGGTGGAGCTGGGCGTGCCGCTGACGTTGCTAAGTGTGAAGACGTACCCGCTCTTGGTGCCCTGAGCTAAAGCATTATCAATCAGACAAGCGCCGCTGGAGCTAGGCGGGTTGCAGGTTGTCCCACTCAGATTCGACAGAGTCGACGCAAATCCAACCGATGGATACGACGAATTGTAAGAGATCTGCGCGGTGTTCAAAGTACGCAGCGCAGCGACTGCAGCGGACTCGTTGGCGGCCATGCGTGAACGCAGGAAGCTGGGCACGGCAATCGCGGCGATGATCAGAATAATCGCGACGACAATCAACAATTCAATCAGAGAAAAGCCTCTAGTCCTTCGCATAATGTCTCCTTGATCACGGTTGGCGCTCACGGATGTATGCGCTTACGATCTCCGTGTCGCGGCTTCCGATCAAGTATTCATAGAAAACTGTTGCACTTTGCGT
>CAZPZL010000525.1:0-1870 GCA_964590925.1 uncultured Granulicella sp. | reverse complement strand
TCGTGGAGCTATCGCTGGAACTGGCAGTTGCTGGCAGCGGATGGGTATGTCGTCGTCGGGATCAATCGGCGCGGGTCTACGGGGTATGGGCAGAAGTTCATCGACGAGGTGAGCGGCGACTGGGGCGGGCGAGCGTATGAAGACCTGATGAAGGGGCTGGACTACGCCGAGGCGCATTATCCATTTATCGATAAGACGCGCGAGTGCGCCTTGGGCGCGAGCTATGGCGGCTTCATGGCCGACTGGGTGCTGACCCATACGGATCGCTTCAAGTGCATTGTGACGCACGACGGGATGGTCGATCCCGTGAGCGCCTATGGCACCACCGAGGAGCTGTGGTTCAACGAGTGGGAGTTCCGCAGGCCGGAGGACTTTCCGGCGGGGTGGGATGGATTCAGCGCTGGGTATGGTTCGGTGGCTGGGATAAAAGCAGATTCCTCCGCTGCGCTGCGGAATGACAAACAAAAGACGCTGGGCAATGACAAACAAAATGTGCTGCGCAATGACGTTCAGAAGAATGAAGTTTCGCAGGGCAATGGGCACATTGCAACGCCGTGGCGCTATCAAAATCTCCCCGCCGACGAGGATCCCTTCCGCAAGTGGTCGGCGATGCGCTTTATTCAGAATGCCAAGACGCCGACACTGATTATTCACTCGCAGCGCGACTATCGTCTGGACGTCTCGCAAGGCTTCGAGCTGTACACGGCCTTGCAGCGGCAGGGTGTGCCTTCGCGTTTTCTCTACTTCCCGGACGAAGGGCACTGGGTGCTGAAGCCGCAGAACTCGCAGCTCTGGTATGAGACGGTTGGGGATTGGTGCGACCGTTGGACGAAGTCCGGCAAGTACGCGGAGGCAAAGTAGAACCGGCAACGACAAGGGTGAGATGCGGGGATTTTTCGCTACGCTCAGAATGACAACTTGAACAGGCAAAAGAAGAAGCAGATTCCCTTCGGGAATGACAAAAAGAGAGGCTGCGGCAAAGAGGCGTTGATGACGTTCAAGAGTGCGAAAAAACGAGAGCTGGTGGGCGAGGCGGGACTCTTCGAGTACGCCGTGCGGATGCTGGCCAGCCGGATGAGGACGGAGCGGGAGTTGCGGCAGCTGATGCAGCGGCGCGCGGTTCCCGGCGAAGAGGGCGAGCGAGCGATGGATGCCGTCGTCGCGCGGCTGAAGGAGTTGAACTACCTGAGCGACGTGCGCTTTGCTGCAGACTACACGCGGCTGCGCAAGGAGGGCGAGAAGTTTGGGCGGAGGCGTGTGCAACAGGATCTGGCCGCCAAGGGGGTCGCCGCGGAGACGGTCGGCGCGGCGATTGGCGCGGCCTACGAGGACGTAGATGAGGTCAAGCTGGCGCGGGAGTACATAGCGCGAAAACGCATGAAGCAGCCCGCCGGCGAGCGAGCCAAGCAGGAGTCGACACGGGTGATGGGGCGGTTGCTGCGGGCGGGCTTCTCGGCGGGGACGGTCTTCAAGGTGCTGCGCGAGTGGGGCGTTGCGGTTGAGGAGTTCGAGGTGGAAGAGTAGTGCAGCGCGTGATCGCGGTCGATTGGTCGGGCGACCGCAGCGCCGCCGGGCAGAGGCGAAAGATCTGGGCAGGCGCGTGGACGGCGACGACAGGGCGAGTCGCTCTGGAAGGTGGCCGGACGCGAGGTGAGGTTGGCGAGTGGCTGATCGAAATGGCGAGGGAGACGCCACGCATGGTGGTGGGCTTCGACTTCTGCTTCAGCTTTCCGGCGTGGTTCGTGCGCGACGAGCTGGGCTGCGCCGATGGACCAGCACTCTGGGAGCGGGTCGATGCCGGGCTGGGCGAGCAGTGGCTGGCGGCTGGCAATCCAGATCAGCGTTTCTGGGGCAAGCATCCCAAGCCAGC
>CAZPZL010000524.1:0-1875 GCA_964590925.1 uncultured Granulicella sp. | reverse complement strand
CGGCGGTCTTCGCCGGGGGATGCTTCTGGGGCGTGCAGACGACCTTCCAGCGCATCAAGGGAGTCACCGCAACGACGGCGGGCTACTCCGGCGGAACGAAGGAGACGGCCAACTACGGCGCTGTTTCGAGCGAGACGACCGGCCACGCCGAGTCGGTCAAGGTCGTCTACGACCCTGCGCGGATCAGCTACGGAACGCTGCTGCGCATCTTCTTCTCGGTTGTGCACGACCCGACGCAGCTGAATCGGCAAGGCCCAGACGTGGGCACGTCGTATCGATCCGTAATCTTCTTCACCACGCCGGAGCAGGAGAAGATTGCGAACGCATACATCTCGCAGCTCGACGCGGCTCATGCGTTTCCGAAGAAGATTGTGACTCAGGTCGTCCCGCTCAAGGCCTTCTACGACGCCGAAGACTACCACCAGGACTACGCCGAGAAGAATCCCAACAATCCTTACATTCAAGTCTGCGACATTCCCAAGGTCGCCTCGCTGAAGGCTCAGTTCCCAGAGCTCTTTCAGGAGTACAAGCCAAAGTAGCTTCAGTTCTTCCATGCACGACACATCCACGCGTCTATTCCTTGCTGTCGAGCGTCTATCCAGCACTGCGGGCTGGCGGTATAGTTCGGACGAGGCGAGGTGTAGCGATGCACATAGGAATGAAGCTGCTCTGCGGAGTGTTGCTGGCGGGTGTTACGACGGCGGCTGTGGCACAACATGCGTCAGTTCCGCTGTGGGCGAACGGAGCACCCGGCTCCGAGGGAAAGACTGCGCCCGAGGTGGTCACGCAGATCAACGCCGAGGGCGAGCACACCGTAACCAGCATCAACAATCCTTCGATTGCGCCGTATCTTGTGCGCGGATCGAAGTCGCCGGTTGCGACGGTGATTATCGCGCCGGGCGGTGGACACTCGCTGCTCTCCATCGACCACGAGGGCTACGATGTGGCGAAGTTCCTCAGCGGCCACGGAGTCGCGGCCTTCGTGCTGAAGTACCGGCTGGCTCGCGAGAAGGGTTCGACCTACACCGTCGAGGGAGACGCGCTGCCGGATATGCAGCGCGCAATCCGCATGGTGAAGGCGCGTGCGGCGGAGTGGGGCGTCGACCCGGAGCGCGTCGGCGTGATGGGCTTCTCGGCGGGCGGCGAACTGGCCGTGATGGCGGCGACACGCTTCGACGCAGGCAATGCAAACGCCGCCGACCCCATCGACAAGCTGAGCGACCGGCCAGCCTTTGAGGCACTGATGTATCCCGGCGGGCTAACGCCGGAGATTGCAGCGAAGATCTCAAGAGACACACCGCCAGCCTTCCTGCTCTGCGGCGCAGACGACCGCGACAACATCGCGCAGGGTCTGCCGGAGCTCTTCATCGCGATGCGCAAGGCCAGCGTCTCGGCCGAGCTGCACGAGTACGCAGGCGTTGGCCACGGCTTCGGCCTGCGATTGAGCCAGCACGGCGCAGTCGCCGACTGGCCGCAGGTGTTTGTGCAGTGGCTGAATACCAAAGGATTTTTGAGGGGAAAGTAGCAGCTAGTCTGCTCTCAGATTCAGCGAACGCCGAAGAGATCGAGCCGTTTATTTGGCGACAGGATGAATTGCTTCGAGTTTAGCGACCGGAGTTTTATTTCTGCCAAACGTGATGATGACGACCTCGCCCTTCATCACCTTCTTGATCAGCGCTGAGAAGTTCTTTTTGGCTTCGGTGATCGTGACGGTAATCATGGGGCAACCCTTCGATAGACTCATATTATTGGGCATTCAAAGATGGCGTCAATCTGTGGTCGGTCATGTGCGAGTATCCATGAAAGATGCAAATTATAGAGTGGGAGAAGACTTGCCGTTTCCTTGGCGATAACATCAAGACCCCGATCATCATA
>CAZPZL010000523.1:0-1886 GCA_964590925.1 uncultured Granulicella sp. | reverse complement strand
CGCGTGGAGACGATCTACGAGCTGGCCGCGAAGATCCGCGAACTGGTGCCGCACGCACGCATCGTCATCGGCCATGGCCAGTTGCCTGAGGCAGAGCTGGAGCGAGTCATGCTCGCCTTCATGAATCACGAGTACGACGTGCTGGTGGCGACCAGTATCATCGAGAACGGCCTCGACATTCCGCTGGCCAACACCATCATCATCAATCGCGCGGACCGCCACGGATTGAGTGAGCTATATCAATTGCGTGGCCGAGTCGGTCGCAGCAACCGCCGAGCCTACGCGTATCTGCTGATACCGCCCAATGCAGAGCTGACCGAGATAGCCCGTCGTCGTCTCGCGGCCTTGAAAGAGTTCTCCGACCTTGGCGCGGGCTTCAAGATCGCCGCGCTCGATCTGGAACTACGTGGCGCCGGAAACATGCTCGGCGGCGAGCAGTCCGGCCACATCGAGGCCATCGGATTCGAGCTATACACCACTATGCTCGAAGAGGCCGTACGCAAGATCAAGGGCGAAGAAGACCGCCCCGCTCATGCAGGAACCAGCATTAACCTCGGCATCTCTGTGCGCATCGACGCAAGCTATATCCCCGAGGAGAACCAGCGCCTGCGCATGTACAAGCGCATCGCCGGGGCTGAAGACGCAGCCACGCTCGCCGATGTTCGCGCCGAACTACAAGACCGCTACGGCGAGCCGCCCGAGTCCGTCCTTAACCTGCTCGCCGCCGCAGAACTTCGCCTCCTCTGCGAGCAGCTTGGCATCAGTCAGCTTGACCGCAAGCGCACCCAGATCGAGTTGCCCAGCGCTGCGCCAAAGCCTACGCCGCAGCCGTCCTACTCGCGTCGCCCGCAGCCGATCCCGCGCCCCGCACCCAAGGTCTTCGTCGAGATGCTGCACATCCGCTTTGCTGCGGAGGCCGCCGATACATCCCAACAGGCCACATCCAAAGGCGACAGTTCGACGCTCGCGCACATATCGGTCGATCCCGCTGCCATGATGCGCCTCGTAGCCCGCAACGCCAAGCGCGGAGCGCAGTTCACTGCTCAGGGTGTTCTCCGCTGGCCGCTCTCCTCTGCCAAAGCCGCCGATGTTCTCGCCGAAACCCGTACCTTGCTCGAAACCCTCAGCCCAAAATAACCATGCCAATAAAGCTCATTTAATAGTGACTCAGTAACCAACGCCTATTGAAAGCCGTCAACCTGAACTCAGTGAGGGTCACTGCATTTCGTCGTTGCTTGTCTTTCTATGTGGTTCCGCGGCGTAGCGGAGGAATCTGCAGGCGCGCTCTATTGTGCGGTCTTTGGTCTAATCTGTCCGGGATCGACCAGATCCGGTGAAGAGGTCGGCGTAGGTTGATCCGCCTCAGGCACCTTGTCCGAACGCACCAGAGCCTTGCGCAACTCCTCGGCCGCAACCGTTGCGCTGGGCTGGAACTTCGTGCTGCCCATGTACTGTAGCAGCGACCGCCGCAGCGCAGCTGTACCAACTCGCATGGCTTCGAGGTCGATGCTGCAGACCATCAGCCTGCCCGTGCCGACCTTGCATTCATAGATCAGCCCCAGCTTCCAGTTTCGATTCCAGTCGTCGATCGGCTGCACCACCGGTTCCAGCGCCGCTGGCAGCGAGTCCATGTTTAGCGCCCGCGCATCTCCCGCTATGTCGATCCACTGCCAGTCGCAGTTCACCTCTGTGGGAAAGTCCGCCAGTGCCGGGTGTTGCGTATCGCACAGCAGCCCCAGCATCCATGCACCGCCGGGGTTCATCAGCCGATTCCAGAAGGTAGGCACGGTCGACATCTTGGGATTATTGGTCGCGTCCAGATCCGCCGCTAGTGGCTGGAACAAAACCTTTCAACCCGAAGCCAGCTTAGCCTCGGCCTCGTCCCA
>CAZPZL010000522.1:0-1886 GCA_964590925.1 uncultured Granulicella sp. | reverse complement strand
TTTGCGAATTCGTGTTAGGTTCGCTAGTGGAACGGTCGATGAAGACGAAGACTGCGACGATACACAGAAGACGATACTGTGCGGCAGTCGGATTTGAATCTGAAGGGAACGAATGGCAAAGTCACTGGTGATCGTGGAGTCGCCTGCCAAGGCGAAGACGATCAATAAATACCTCGGCGATGAGTTTGTGGTGGAGGCCTCGATTGGCCACATCATGGATCTGCCGAAGAACGACATCGGCGTGGAACTGGATCGGCGAACATTTGAGCCGACGCTGATCGTCTCTCCGGGCAAGGAAAAGATTGTTGAGCGGCTGAAAAAGCTAGCGGCGAAGGCGGACTTCGTCTATCTGGCGCCTGATCCTGACCGCGAAGGCGAGGCGATTGCCGCGCATCTGGCGATGCAACTGTTGCCCGTGATGAAGGACAAGAACAGGCTGCGCCGCGTTACCTTCAACGAGATTACCAAGAAGGCTGTGAAGGCAGCGTTCGAGCACGCGCGAGATGTGGACGAGAATCTGGTCGACGCGCAACAGACGCGACGTGTGTTGGACCGGCTGGTGGGCTATCAGATCTCTCCGCTGCTTTGGGATAAGGTCCGCCGAGGACTGAGCGCAGGACGGGTGCAGACCGTCGCGCTGCGGTTGATCGTCGAGCGCGAGCAGGAGATCAACGATTTCAAGCCCGTGGAATACTGGAATATCGATGCGAAGTTGAAGACGACGCGCAACGAGCAGTTCACGGCGAAGTTTGTCGGGGTGGAGGGTGCGGCGGCGCGCGTGTCGAGCGGACTGGACGCCGATGGCAAGGAGCAGTTCATCTCCAACGCGTTGCCCGATGGCGAGGCGGTCGAAGAGGTTCTATCGGCGCTGGACAAGGCCCAGTGGTCTGTGCGCGGAGTGGAGAAGAAGGAGCGGCGTTCGAATCCGACGGCACCCTACACGACCAGCAAGTTGCAGCAGGACGCAGCCAGCCGGCTCGGTTTCAACGTGCGCCGGACGATGGGCGTGGCACAGCGATTGTATGAGGGCGTGGAGATCGGCAAGGAAGGCACCATCGGACTCATCACTTATATGAGAACCGATTCGACGCGCGTCTCGCCGGATGCCATTGTCGAGGCGCGCGAGTACATCGCCAAGCTGGGCACGCGGTATCTTCCGACCAAAGCCAACGAGTTTGTGGGCAAGAAGCAGGTACAAGCGCAGGACGCGCACGAAGCCATCCGCCCGACACGCGTCGACTTGACACCGGATTCCATCCGCGGCAGCCTGAGCGAGGAGCAGTACAAGCTCTACAAGCTGATCTGGCAAAAATTTGTGTCGAGCCAGATGACGGCAGCGATCTTCGACCAGACAACTGTGGATATTGCGGCGAAGGCAAACCGGACCTACGACTTCCGCGTAAATGGCAGCGTACAGAAGTTCGATGGATTTCTGAAGGTCTGGGACGGCGGCTCCGAAGACACGAACCTGCCTGAGATGACGGGACAACAGACGCTTGAGAAGATTGCGATTGAGAGCGAACAGAAGTTCACTCAGCCGCCACCGCGATTCAACGAAGCCAGTCTGGTGAAGACACTGGAGGAGCGAGGCATCGGCCGACCTTCGACATATGCGTCCATCATTAATACGATTCAAGATCGCGACTACGTGAAGAAGATTCAGAAGAAGTTCGTGCCGACGGAGATTGGAACGGTCGTCACAGGCCTGCTGGTCAAAAACTTTCCCTATATCTTCGATCCGCTCTACACGGCGAGGCTGGAGAGCGAGCTGGATGCGGTTGAAGACGGCACGGAGCGCTGGACCGATCTACTCAACGGCTTCTACGACCACTTCGAAAAGGAGTTGATCGTCGCCGGGCGCAACATGGAGGACATCAAGCGCATGG
>CAZPZL010000521.1:0-1896 GCA_964590925.1 uncultured Granulicella sp. | reverse complement strand
TATTTGCATCGTTTCCCGAGGTAAAGACCGTTGTGTCGCAGGCAGGCAGGCCCGATGACGGCACCGACACCGGCGGCTTCGGGAACACCGAGTACTTTGTCGACCTGAAGCCGCATGACCAGTGGCGGCCCATTTTTCACAAGAACAAGGATGAACTGATTGCTGCAATGAACCTAGCAGTGCAGAAGTATCCGGGAGCGGTCTGGAATTTTTCGCAGCCGATTGAAGACAATGTCGGAGAGACAATGACCGGCACCAAAGGTTCGCTAGCTCTTAAGATCTTTGGCAATGACCTGAGCGTACTCGAGCAAAAGGGCAACGAGGTCGCCTCCGTGATGGCTGCCATTCCTGGCATGCACGACGTCAAACTGCTGCGCGACTTTGGCCAGCCGAATCTGGACCTGACAATCGACCGCAAGATGGCAGCTCGTTTTGGTATCAACGTGGCAGATATACAGGATGCAATCCAGACAGCAGTGGGCGGCAACGCGGTAAGTCAGGTGCTGATCGACGAGCAGCGCTACAACGTGGTAGTTCGCTACCAGGGACAATACCGCAACACGCAGCAAGCGATCAGCAATATTCGCCTGCTCGCTCCTTCTGGAGAGCGTGTCTCGCTGGCGCAACTCTGCAAGATGGAAATCAAGGATGGAGCCTACGACATCTATCGCGAAGGCAATACGCGATATATCGCGGTCACCTTTAATGTGAGAGGCCGAGATCTGGGAACCACAGTGGAAGACGCAATTAAACAAATTCAGCAGAAAGTAAGCCTGCCGCGTGGTTATAGAGTGGACTGGTCAGGCGAGTATGAAAGTGAAAAGCGGGCCGAGGCGCGCCTAGCTCTCATCGTTCCGATCACGGTTCTTATTATCTTCATCATCCTCTTCACCATGTTCCGCTCCTACAAGTGGTCGTTGCTGATTCTGCTAAATGTCGGCATGGCTCGTATCGGTGGTCTGATCGCCCTGTTAGTTACTGGAACTTACCTTAGCGTGTCGTCCGGCATCGGCATGTTAGCGCTCTTTGGGGTTTCGGTGCAGACCGGGGTCATCATGGTCGAATACATAAACCAGCTACGCGCGAGGGGTATGAATATTGTCGATTCCGCCGTCGAGGGTGCCGTCCTGCGGCTTCGCCCGATCATGATGACCATGCTGGTGGCAACGCTTGGTCTGCTTCCGGCAGCACTGTCACACGATATCGGATCGGACTCACAGCGACCATTTGCAATCGTCATTGTAGGCGGCTTGATCTCCGATTTATTACTCAGCATCTTCCTGCTGCCCACATTCTATGTATGGATCGCAAGGGATGACGACGATCTTCCAAAAGCGGAGGTGGTGCATGACTAATCTGAGAGCGATTTTCAGCCGCAAGTTCGTTTGGATAATCTTCGCTGTTTTTTTTCTTCTGTTCTGCCCTGCCGGAGCAAGCGCGCAACAAGCGCTCACCTGGGAACAGGTGAAGACAAAGTTCGAAGCAGTAAACCCTGCTCTGAAGGTAGACCAGAGCAATGTGGACGAGTTGAAGGCCGAGGAGATTACTGCGTTTCTTCGCCCCAATCCGACGTTCACTTTGAGTGCGGACGGAACGCAACTCGCTCCCCACGAGGGCTACTGGCGTCCCACTTCTGGCACACAGGTGCAGCCCAACTTCAGCTATCTGCACGAGCGCGATCACAAACGCGAGCTGCGTCTGGAGACAGCGAAGGAGTCCACGCACATCGGCGGTTCGTTGCACGAAGATCTGGAACGCAACCTGCTCTTCAACCTACGCACCGCCTTCGTGCAGACGCTCGAAGCTAAGGCGGTGCTGGAGCTGGCGCGCGCCGACCTCGACTACTACGACAAGATCATCTCCATCAGCCAGGACCGCTTCAAGGCCGGCGATCTG
>CAZPZL010000520.1:0-1898 GCA_964590925.1 uncultured Granulicella sp. | reverse complement strand
CGGCCTCGCGGGAGCGCGCGCAGGCGCTGATTCTGGCCGGGCGAGTGCTGGTAGCCGAGCAGCGCGTAGAGAAGCCCGGAACCCCGGTTGACGAAGATGCTGCGCTGCGCTTGCTGGGCGACGACCTGCGCTATGTGGGCCGCGGTGGTCTGAAGCTGGAGCGCGCGTTGGAGCATTGGCGGATCGAGCTGGACGGGCGCGCCTGCGTCGATGTGGGTGCATCGACCGGAGGCTTTACCGACTGCATGTTGCAGCATGGCGCGGTCTCGGTGCTGGCGGTCGATACCGGCTATGGCCAAATCGCCCACAAGCTGCGCGTGGACCCGCGGGTCACTCTGCGGGAGCGGTGCAATGCGCGGCTGCTGGGCGTGGGCGAGTTGGTGCTTCCCGGCAATCCGCCAACGATCTCGTTTCTGGCGATGGATGTCTCCTTCATCTCGGCGACGCTGGTGCTGCCGGCGGTACTGCGGGCTCTGGCGCCTGCTGGTGAAGTATGGCGAGGCGAGGCGGTGGTGCTCATCAAGCCGCAGTTCGAGGCGGGCCGCGAACATGTGGGCAAGGGAGGGATCGTGCGCGAGCAGGCCGGGCGCGATCTCTCCATCGAGCGGGTCATACAGTGCGTCGCGGAGTTGGGTGGGATGGGAATCGATGTCATCGACTCGCCCATCCACGGCATGGAAGGGAACTGGGAGTATCTGCTGCACGCGCGCTTCGGCTGCGCTGAGTTAGAAACTTAACTCCGATTCGCACTATTGCCGGGTCAAGGTGCCAGTGCCAATGTCGTCCTTAATGCAGCCATTGCCAGACAGATTGACTACGCTATAGGTAAATTGGATTGTCTTAGCATCTGGCGACACGCTTCCCATTTCCGCAATGTACATAGAGGAGTTGCTGGTCGAGACTAAACTGACCGAGAAAGAGTTGCCCAGAAAACCGGAGTACGTATCGGCTGGCCCTTGCATCGTGGCCGTCGTAAAACATGGAGAGCCGGTAAAGATGGCCGAAGCAGTGACCGATAGAAAGTTGCGTGAGTTTAGGCTGGAGGATTGATTGAGAGTTGTGGTCACGCCCATGCTCTGGCCAGTGTAGGTGGAGACGACGGTCCCGGTATACGTCCCGTCCAGCGGAGCGATCAAATTACCGATGACCGAGCCGCTATCGTTTGCGGTTGCAGTTGGCGTTGTCAATGTAATGGAATACGTACCACTCAGCGCGGTGTCCGTAGTGGTATTGGCATTGACAGAGAAGGTCGCTGGTGAAGATCCACCAGTCGTGGAATTCATAACGATGTTGCCGTTCGTGTCGATGGTTCCCGTGATGTTGGGATTGATGACTCCGAACGGGAACGCGCAGGGGATGCCGTTTGCAGCGATGCACATCGGAAAGGCCATCTGCACCCAGGCGTATCCGGATATGGTGCTGCCGGATTGTGTAAGGTAGATGCCGATGGGGGCGATGCCACCCGAAGTATCCGTCAAGGTCAGCTCCCAGTTGCCAGTAATGTCTACGGAACCTGCAATTGGGTTCTTGATTGGCGGGCTTGTAACAGGTTGTTTTGGCAGAGTGCAGCCTGTAAGCGCGACGACAGCGGTCAATATCGCAAGCGACTTGAGTCTCATGAGGAGGCCCCCTCAGAGCAGATTATTGCTCGCCAGTATCATACGCCTGCGTAGGCTCAACGGCGCATATTTTTGAAAGCTCAAGTGGTTGATTCTAGCTGCGAAATCGCCGCGGGCGGTACACTGATAGCGGTATGCCATTAGCTGGAATTATCTCCAAGCCGCAGAAGCCTGAGCTGGGTACGGTTCTGCCCGAGCTGCGTGCGTGGCTTGCCGAGCGCGGGTGGAGTAGCGTTCTGGATCACGAGAGCGCGGCGTATCTGCAAATCGGCGCTCAGC
>CAZPZL010000519.1:0-1899 GCA_964590925.1 uncultured Granulicella sp. | reverse complement strand
AACGAAGGGATTTATCTGCCGATCATGATGGCCTACGTTCCTCAGGTCGGCGGAGGGGCATTCTATGGAATCGATCAGATCAAAGGCCTTCCAGGGTGGTCGGAGCGGTACGACATCGACGCCCGCATCTCCGATGAGGATCGTGCCGACTGGCAGAAGCCGGAGATGCAGAAGGTAATGTTGCAGTCGATGCTGCAGTCGATGCTTGTGGAGCGCTGCAAGCTGGCTGTGCATCGCGAGATCAAGGAGCTTCCGATCTTCACTCTTGAGCTGGCCAAGAGTGGCCCGAAGTTCAAGGAGGCCGATCCGAAGGCCGAACATCCCAGTGGATACAAGCTGCCCTGGGGTGGAGTGATGGCATTTGCTTCAACCAAAGAGGGAACCAGCGCAAATTTCTATGGAATTTCGCTGGCCTCGCTGGCGTCGTGGTTGTCGTCGTCGGCTGGACGTCCGGTTCAGGACAAGACCGGCCTGACCGGCAGCTACGACATCACGCTGAAGTTTCCAAACTCAGATGGCTCTGCGCAGAACCAGTCGGAGGAATCCGCATCCGATCCGCGCGGCGGAGTCAGTTCGTGGGTGAGCGACCTTGGGTTGAAGCTGGTTTCAGCGAAGGGACAGGTGGAGACGCTCGTCATCGACCACATCGAGCGGCCTTCGGCGAATTAGCGGTTGTAGAGCCGCTCGGGATGGTGGTGGTACTTTTAACTTTAGCTTGATGCGCAGGGCAAACGCTTGAGCATTCTCGACGCTCGAAAAGGTGTCCATGAAATATATTGTCACGGTCGCGCTGCTGCTCACAGCAAGCCTGTTTGATCCGCGCCTGAGCGCGCAGGCTACCAGCACCCCCAGTGCAACCCAGTACAGCGCGGCAGCACCCGCTGCTACTCTACCCATCATCAAGTTCGATGTGTTCTACCTCAAGCGCTGTGCCCCGGGCAACTACGGCATAACCCGCACGGTCGCGACGGGCGACTCCTGGCAGAAGCACTGTCAGCCAATCAAGAGTCTGCTCAACATCGCGTATGGTGGCGGCTCCACTTATTTGGTGAAGGGAGAGCCCGACTGGGTCGACTCCGATCCGTATGACTTTCAGGCCAAGGTGGCGTCCGAGGACGTCCCCACATGGCAGAAGATGGACGACTCCGCAAAGAGGCTGATGATCCGCGCCGCGCTTCCCGATGCACTCAACCTGAAGGCGCACATCGAGATACAGACTCGCCCTGTTTACAATCTGGTGGTCGCCAAGGGCGGCCCTAAATTCAGTGTGTCGAAGCCTGACCCGAACGCTCCAACCGATCCGAAGACGCCGGTAAGAGGCAGTGCCGCATCGGTCGGCATAGACGAGGTGGCCTACACAAACTGCACCATGACAGACCTCGCCGATGCGCTCGCTGCGCGTCTCGACCACGATGTCATCAACAAGACCGGACTGACCGGCAGATATGATTTTCATGTGAAGCCGCTGCCGAGCGCTCACTACGATCCCAAGACATCCAGCGTAGAGAACACCGACTTCGGCGGCATTATCGAGGGAATCAAGAACCTCGGCCTCCGGCTAGAGTTGGGCAAGGCCGAGACAAACGTCGTCGTCATCGACCACATCGAGCGGCCCTCGGAGAATTAGAGGATCGTCGTAAAGATGGGGCTGACGTTGCGGTGAGGTCGGAGTCTAACGGGCATTGGAACAAATCTGCGGCGGCTTGCGTACGATTCTCTACGAGGTAAATGAAATGTTCGGGAAGATTCTGGCGGTTGGATTGCTGTGTACAGGAATGGCGATGGGGCAGGCTCCGGCTCCGGCAGCGACGGCGACAACGACTGCGCCAGCCAAGGCGTACAGCTTCGATGTGGTCTCGATTCGACAGAATAAATCCGGGCCGCAGATGGGGATGGGAA
>CAZPZL010000518.1:0-1902 GCA_964590925.1 uncultured Granulicella sp. | reverse complement strand
TGTCTCTTCACGGTCGACGATTGGCCGCCCAGAGCGGACTACGCTCAAATCGTCTTCACGGTATCGAATGGAGTGTTCCGATGGAAAGAATTCGAAGTCGGTTTTGCCGAGCATCTCCTCTGGGGTGTTCACTCCGGCCCATCGTGCAACCACAGGATTGACAACCACAAAGCGACCCTCGACATCCTTGACGAACAACATATCGGGGATATTGTCGATGAAGGTGCGCAGGATACTGCGCTCGCGGTCGAGGATCGCGTGTTGCGCGGCGAGTTTGAGGGTTGCGGCCTCGGCGGCCTCGCGAGCGTGGATCAACTCCAGCTCCGCCCGCTTAAGCTCGGTAATGTCCGCGCAATACGACCGCACGACTTTGAACTTTGGAATGTAATCGATCGTTTGCAGCAGGGTCGTCCCATTGACCGCGCTCTCGCGACGGATCGGCGACATCCAGTCCGTTTTCAGCTGGACAATGATCTTCGGCCAATCCTTCAGCAACGGATGTTCGGCCCCCAACTCGCCGAGCGCAGTAAGCATCTTCACCAGCGCAGGATTGAGGTATGTGACCTTGCCGTCCAGATCGGTCTCGAAGAGTGGGCTTGGGTTCAGTTCCGGAAAGCTGGCCAGGTGCGCGATGCGTTCCTCCGCCCGCTTGCGCTCGGTACTGTCATCGAAGACAGCTACAAAATGTTTCTCCTTTGGGCAATACGCCAGAACCGAAAACCACTTCCCCAGCAGTCCGATGTTGATCTCGAACCGCTCCGACTGCCCGGTCAGAGCCACTCGTCCGTATATCTCAAGCAACTCGGGATTGGCCTCGTGGATGCCCGGAATCATCCGGCTGACCCGCTCGCCCGTTACATTCTCCAGCCCGGTTATCGTGACAAAGGCACGATTGACTTCGAGATAGATGAAATCCACCGGATGCCCGTCGTTGTCGAGCAGAATTTTGCAATAGGCCAGACCCTCCGACATATTCTCGAAGAGCGAGCGATAGCGCAGCTCATCGCGGCGCAACATTCGACGATAGCGATCCGTCATCACGCTGACGAAGACGCCCATGACGAAGAAGATCGCCATGGCCATGGCTTCTGTGCGTCCCGCCGTTGCCAGACGCCCATACTTCACATAATGCTCGTGATGCGTCGTCAGCGTGGCAAAAGCGGCGACCAGAACTCCCGGCCAGAGGCCAGCCAGCAACGTCACCACCAATATAACGGGATAGAAGACGATAAACGGAGGCAGATCGATCCCGAAGTGCCGCACCAGAGCGTATCGAAGCAGCAGAGTTGCAGATGCAGCGACACACGCAAAGCCATATCGAAATCGATGCCCAACGCGCTCGCCATGTATCACGTTTGGCATAGCAACACGCCCCTGGAAGAAAAAACCCAACGAGCTTGTGTTAGCGAAGTGGATAGGGGGTTGTCAATGATGAAGAAGAA
Organism: uncultured Granulicella sp.; assembly: GCA_964590925.1. Taxonomy (GTDB): domain Bacteria; phylum Acidobacteriota; class Terriglobia; order Terriglobales; family Acidobacteriaceae; genus Edaphobacter. The sequence continues at coordinate 460 of CAZPZL010000518.1, read as the reverse complement.
CCATGTCTCTTCTTCGGTTCACGAACAACCCCCTCGCCGCTTCTTCTTAAGCCACGCCAATCACGCTGCAAAGCTCCTTCACCGAGTCCGCGCTGCGCTGGAGCGCAGCCTGTTCCTCAGCCGTCAGCTTGATCTCGACGATCTGCTCCAACCCCTTCGCGCCCAGTTTGCATGGCACTCCGACATACAACCCGTTGATGCCATACTCCCCCTGTAAATACGCCGCGCAGGGCAGAATCTTCTTCTTGTCCTTCAGAATCGCCTCAACCATCTCGGTCACGGCAGCCGATGGCGCGTAGTACGCACTGCCCGTCTTCAGGTACTTCACAATCTCAGCTCCGCCATCGCGCGTCCGCTGCACCAGAGCCTCCAGCCGATCCGGCGCAATCAACTCAGTGATCGGAATCCCAGCCACAGTCGAGTAGCGCGAGAGCGGCACCATCGTGTCGCCGTGTCCGCC
>CAZPZL010000517.1:0-1908 GCA_964590925.1 uncultured Granulicella sp. | reverse complement strand
TACAACGGTTTAGCAAACCGCCGCCTTCAGCCACTCGGCCATCTCTCCGGCCCTTTGCGGATTATACCGGAATTTGCGCTCGCTCCGCCTCAGGGTCTAACCCGCAGCCCAAATGCTATAGATTCACATTCATGTTCCTCGCGCTCAAACCGGCGAAGCGCAAGCTGCGCCTTCTGCCGCTGATTGCCGCCACATACTTCATGGTCTCTGGGGGCCCATATGGGATCGAAGACATCCTCGGCGGCGCTGGCTTCGGGCGGGCAATTCTGATTCTCCTCGTGCTTCCACTCATTTGGAGCCTGCCCACAGCCCTCATGATCGGCGAGTTGGCCGCTGCCCTTCCGGCTGAAGGTGGCTTCTACGTCTGGGTGCGGCGGGGGCTTGGCCCCTTCTGGGGATTTCAGGAGGGCTGGCTCTCGCTTTCTGCCAGCACCTTTGACATGGCGCTCTATCCCTCCATCTTCGCTCTCTACCTCGGCAAGTTCAGCCCAGCACTCACGGTGGGCTGGCGCGGCTACCTATGGTCGCTCGCAGTCGTGATCCTTTGCTGTGCATGGAATCTCCTCGGTGCGCCACGCATTGGGGAAGACTCCGTTTGGATGTTTATTCTCCTCCTCGCACCATTCGCAATTTTCGTCGCTTTCGGCTTGTGGCGCGGTATCACGATGCATCCAGTCATTTACTGGGGTCAACCTGCAATCGGCTCGGATGCCAACGCGGGCCTTTCCACCGCAATCCTCGTGGCTCTTTGGAACTACATGGGCTGGGATAACGCTTCCACTGTGGCGCGCGATGTCGAAAATCCTCAACGAAACTACCCGCGCGCAATGGTCGGCGCTGCCATAGTCACAGCGATTACTTACGTGCTACCACTTGCGGCTATGGCGTTTGCCGGGCTGTCACCGAACGGCTTCTCAACCGGTTCGTGGACCACGGCGGCTGGTGCGCTTGGCGGACCGCTCCTCGCACTTGCAGTTGTTGCGGGGGGCGTCATCTGTGGTGTCGGCATGTTTAACGCTCTCGCGATGAGCTACACTCGCCTGCCCATCGCCATGTCCGCTGATGGTCTGCTTCCCCAAGTCTTTCAGCGCCGCAACCGCCGTGGCGTCCCCTGGGTCAGTGTCCTCGCTTGCGGTCTTGCCTGGGCCGCCGCGCTCAAGCTGCCTTTTGAGCGCCTCATCTCCATCGACCTGATCCTTTACGGATCGAGCCTGCTCCTGGAGTTCGCCGCACTCATTGCTCTCCGCATTCGTGAACCGCAGCTTCCGCGTCCGTTCCGAGCCGGGAGCTTCTCCTTTGCCTGTCTTCTTTGCGTCGGCCCGACGATTCTCATTGCCTACGCTCTCTATGCCTCACGCGACGAGAAAATCATTGGCACGACTTCTGCGCTGCTATTCGCGTCAGCAGTTGCTCTACTCGGCCCTATTCTCTACGCGGCAGCCGCCGCGTTTCTTCGCCGGCGAACAGCAAGCACCGTAAGCTCTTAGCCCACATCTCATCTCCCCTACACTGCCGCCTTCTCTTTCGCCGGTTTCATTTTTCCTTTTTCAAACAGTCTGATCGCGTTCGTCACTCGGTCTCGCGCATATCCCGCATCGCGCCAGCCCCGCATCTCCACACGCTTGCCTTCCAGATCCTTGTAGATCGAAAAGAAGTGAGTAATCTCTTTCAACATATGCGGATAAATATCCGTGTAGTTCCAGATATTTTCAAACCGCGGATTATTCTTCCCCACTGCCAGGACCTTCTCGTCCAGGACTCCCTGGTCCAGCATCTCCAGCAGCCCGATCGGCCGCACCTCCTGAACGCATCCTGGAAAGCTCGGGCTCGGCACCAGCACGAGCACGTCCAATGGGTCGCCGTCGTCAGAGAGCGTTGAGGGGATGAAGCCGTAATCGCCGGGATAGT
>CAZPZL010000516.1:0-1920 GCA_964590925.1 uncultured Granulicella sp. | reverse complement strand
CGCGCGCGTAGATCTCGGTCGCCCAGGGCATCTCGTCGAGCTGCTCCGGCGTCACCTGCGGCCGGTCGGGATTGTGCTGGATGACGCCGTTGGCATCTTTGTAGCTGATGCCAAGAATCTCATTCAGCGGCTTTCCATTGGCGTACTCAACGACGGTAAAGTCGAACTCGCGGCGACAGACGAAGTCGATGGCGGGGCATTCGTTCAGAGCCTTGTCGGTATCGGTTGTGACAGGCGGGCCAACGAAGGCGATCTTGATCTTCGGGTAGGTCTGCTTGATGACGCTGGCCATCTTCTGATCGCCCTCCCAGCCCATTGTGCTGGTGAATAGGACCAGAAACTCATAGTCCTTCAGGATGCCGACGACGTCCTGCCAGCTCAGGTGATGCGGCGGTGCGTCGACTAGACGCGACCCCTCCAACATGCCCGCCGGATACGTCAGCCAGACCGGGTACCAGTAGGACTCGATCTCGCGGGTTGCTGGCCAGCGGCTGCTCGCGCCGCCATCAAACTTCTCAAAGGAGGGCGGGTTCAGGAAGAGCGTCTTCAGCGGAGTCGTCATTCTCCCAATTTTACCATTCGCAGCCCAAAATAGCTGTGTTGCGCAATGCATATTCGCCTGCGTAGATCAGTGCATCGGCGCAGTGGCTGGTACTGGTGCCGTCGCTAGCGGAGCCGCGTCCTTGCGATTGTGGTGGAAGAGGATGCGAATTAGATCCGGTGCGAACTCGTACATCTGCCCGCCCAGGGCACCGAACAGAGTCACCTCGGAGCCATTCTCCAGCGTTAGGGCAATTCCGCGCTGATCCGCCGGGTAGTAGGCGTTTGAGATCGCGCCGGAGATATAGTTGCCCAGCACATTTGATGTGTTGAACTGTGTCTTTCCGTTGTCACCCTTGCAGGTGACCGTGGAGAGCGCGGCTACCCAAATGCGACTCTTGATCGAGCCGGTGCCCTTGCGAAAGTAGCGCGGATCCTGGTGCAGTAATTGCGGCAGCAGAGCGTTACCGATCAGCGCGCCGTTGACGTTGTCAGCGTAGTTGGCGCCTACGCGCTTGAAGTAGCCTGCCGGTCCCCAGCCGTATCCGCTGTTTGAACCGGTCAGCTCGCTATATCCGCCGCCCACCACAAACGCCCAGCCAATGTAAAAGGGATCGGTCGTGCTGTGCAGTGCGAGATTCCACTTTTGCTTGCCGGTCAGCGGCAACGCCTGCCCGCCCATCACCACGTTGAAGTTCGGCACTACGCCCAGCAGACGCTGCTGCTCCTCGGCCTTCAACTCGCGCTCCGCCTCCGTACGCTCCGCCTGCTTGGCTTCGGTGGGCGTTGCGGCAGGCGCTGGAGTTACAGTTGAGCCAGTCTCGCTCTGCGTAGTCGAAGTGCCTGAAGCAGCAGGCGCAGTCGCCGAGCCAGTCGCAGTGCCCTGTGTTGGAGCCGATGCGCCATTCTGTGGCGCGGGAGCTTCCGGTAACGCCAGCGCTGCCTCTACTCTCTGGCCGACAGACTGAGAGAGCTGCGTTTGCGCCTGCATGGTAGTAGAAAAACAGAAGAGCAAAGATGCGGTTGCAGCGATCAGGCGCCTAGAGATTGTGGGTTTCGTCACCTGGATAGTTTATCGCACGACTGCGCCCGTGCATATTATAGGGAGATTAGTGGCTTGGGGGAAAAGGGGGGGAAGGGGGGAAAAGGGGGACATGATACCCATTCACAACAATTGTAACTGTTCAGCAGCGGGAACTTCGCTTTATGAGAGGGGAATAGGTATCGTGTCCCCCTATTCCCGAGTACAAAATACACCCACTTCGAAAACAGAATACACCCACAAGTACACCTGCCAGATCGTGGTTTCCCTTGGACGGCAGCGGACACAGAAAGACGTAAAGCCTAGCATTTGCTAGGCTTTACGTGAGACAGGGATTC
>CAZPZL010000515.1:0-1947 GCA_964590925.1 uncultured Granulicella sp. | reverse complement strand
CTCTGCGCAAGATCTACGAGGATCACGCCTCGCTGCTGCACTTCCTCACCGAATCGGGCGTGGCCGCGCCTCCCGCGCTGGCGCTGGCTGCCAACTTCGCCATCAACGCCAGCCTTCGCCGCGCCATTGAGGCTGATCCCTTCGATTCCTCTGAGATTGAAGAACTCTTCATCCGCGCCACCACAGATCAGGTTGCCGTCGACACCGTGGTGCTCAGCTTCGCCGCAGCTGAACGCATCAAGCAGGCCTTACATCAACTGGAAATGGCCGTCGAAACCGACAAGGAGATCGACGAGACTTTAGCCTCTGTGTTGGCTATCGCGCTCGCCCTGCGAACCATGCCTTTCGACGTCAACCTCTGGCAGGCGCAAAACATCTGGAACGATCTGCTGCGTCGCGGCCACAAACAGAGCTACTCAGCCGAGTGCCGGCTCGACTTCAAAAAACTCGGCGAGGCGCTCTACATCTGCGTCGATCAGCTCTCGCTCGACGATGACACCCCGACCAACTGACCATGCCGCCCGCCAATCGCCCGCGCATCAGGCGTCCCGTCGCCAACTTGCTTCTGATCGTCGCGCTGTGGTTGGTCTTCTACGCCAGTTTTACCCTCTTCGTTCCCGCGCTGCTGGACGACGCCGACTCGGTCCACGCCGAGGTCGCCCGTGAGATGCTTCTGCGCCACGACTGGATCACCCTCTACGCCAACGGCATTCGTTACTTGGAGAAGGCTCCGCTGTTGTACTGGTCGATGGCCGCCAGCTTCAAGCTCTTCGGCATCTCGGCGGCAGCGGCGCGGCTGCCGCTGGCGCTCGCCGTTCTGGCTCTGGCCTTCGCCGTCGAGAGCTTCGCCCGCCGCGCGTTTCGCAGCGATCGCGCGGGCCTCTACGCCGCGTTGATTCTGCTCTCCAGCCCCGGCATATTTCTCTTCACCCGCATTCTTCTACCCGACGCAATCCTCTGCCTCTGGCTCACGCTTGCCCTGCTCGCCTTCTGGTGGACTGAGGAACAAGGCGCAGATAATCTCTGCTTTGCCTGTTACGCCTTCGCCGCCTGCTGCGCGCTGGGGATACTGACTAAGGGGCTCATCGGCGTAGTTTTTCCGCTCGTCATCGTCACGATCTATCTGCTCATTACGCGCGGGCCACGCACAGCCGTTGCGCGCATCCGCCAGCTTCATCCAATCACTAGCCTCGCCATCTTCCTCGCCATCGCCGCGCCGTGGCACATCCTGATCGCACTGGCGAATCCGTCCGAGGGGCGTCCTGGCGCGATTGTGTTTGCCAACCACCACTGGATCGTCCCGCTGCCAACTGAGGGCAACGTTCATGGCTGGCTGTGGTTCTATTTCGTCAATGAGCAACTGCTGCGCTACTTCAACCTGCGAGTGCCGCGCGACTACAACACCGTCCCACTCGGCCTCTTCTGGAGCCTCTGCCTACTTTGGCTGATGCCGTGGAGCGCGTTCCTATTCAAAGCGATCCGCTGGCGGAATCCTCTGAGCCACACGCTGCTGAAGACCGCAGAGCAAAGGGCGAAGGCGTTGCTCCTCTACCGAAGCAACGGTCTTCCGCGCGAACTTCACACGCCGCTGTTGCTCCTCCTCTGGGCGCTGGTTCCGCTGTTTTTCTTCAGCATCTCTACGCGGCAGGAGTACTACGTTCTACCTGCATTGCCCGCGCTTGCAATCCTGCTGGCTGGCTGGCTGGCGCAGGATCATGACTGGCAACCCATCACTGCGTCGGCAAAAAAAATCCGCCGCGGCCTTCTCCGCGCGACGGCTCTGCTCGTCGCTCTCGGCGCGATCTTCGCTGCGGGCGCGCTGATCTTTCTGCTGCGCACGCACGCGCCTGTGGCTAACGCCGACCTAGCCGCGCTGCTGCAACAGAATCCCGCCGACTACGCGCTCTCGATGGGCCACTTTCTCGACCTCAACGCGGCGGCGCTCTC
>CAZPZL010000514.1:0-1950 GCA_964590925.1 uncultured Granulicella sp. | reverse complement strand
AGACCATCTTCATGGCCTTGGTGATCTGCCGCGTGTTCTTCACACTGCGGATGCGTCGCCGAAGATCGAGTACGTTTGCCATTGCTTTTTCTCGCGCCTACTTCGCTGCTAGATCCTTCTGTGCTGCGTCCTTGGCATCCTTCAGATTGGCCAGAAACGATGTCTTGAAGTCCTTGATCGCAGCCGTTAGCCGAGCCTTGATGTCGTCGTCTAAAACTTTCTTGGTAGCAATATCGGTCAGAATCGCAGCCGCTGAGGATTCGAGGTAGGGATAGAAGCCATCCTCAAACGCGCGCAGATCGCTGACCTCAACATCGTCCAGCAGACCGTTGACGCCTGCGAAAAGAATCACCACCTGCTTCTCAATCGGCAGCGGCTTGAACTGCGGCTGCTTCAGCAGTTCGGTCAACCGCGATCCGCGATTAAGCTGTTGCAGCGTCACCTTGTCGAGATCGGATCCAAACTGCGAAAAGGCCGCCAGCTCGCGGTACTGGGCGAGGTCGAGTTTGAGCGTCGAGCCGACCTGCTTGGTCGCCTTGATTGCTGCGGCGAAACCTACGCGCGAGACCGACAGTCCCACATTGACCGCAGGCCGCACACCGGAGTTGAACAGATCCGTCTCCAGAAAGATCTGCCCGTCGGTGATCGAGATGACGTTGGTTGGAATGTATGCCGAGACGTCGCCCGCCTGTGTCTCGATGATCGGCAGCGCAGTCAAACTCCCGCCGCCCATCTTGTCACTGACCTTGGCCGAGCGCTCCAGAAGACGCGAGTGCAGGTAAAAGACATCGCCGGGATACGCCTCGCGGCCCGGAGGACGACGCAGCAGCAGCGAGATCTCGCGATAGCTAACGGCGTGCTTCGAGAGATCGTCGTAGATTACCAGAGCGTGACGGCCCGAGTCGCGGAAGTATTCTCCCATCGCGGTTGCGGCAAAGGGTGCAAGGTACTGCATCGGCGCTGGTTCGGACGCGGTCGCGGCAACAATGATGGTGTAGGCCATCGCGCCGTACTCTTCGAGCGTCTTCACAATCTGCGCCACCGACGAGCGCTTCTGTCCGATGGCGCAGTAGATGCAAATCAGATTGTTCTTGGCCGAGTTGATGATCGTGTCCAAGGCAATCGCGGTCTTGCCCGTCTGTCGGTCGCCAATCAGCAGCTCACGCTGCCCGCGTCCGATGGGAATCATGGTGTCGATGGCCTTGATGCCGGTGTACATCGCCTCGCGAACGCCTTGACGATCAACCACGCCGGGAGCGATACGCTCGACCGGCAACTGCTCACTGGAGGCAATCGGCCCCTTGTCGTCAATGGGAGTGCCCAGCGCATCGACCACGCGACCGATCAGCGCCTCGCCCACTGGCACGGACATAATCGTTCCGGTGCGCTTGACCGGGTCGCCCTCTTTGATGAGCGTGTAATCGCCCAGCAGTACAGCGCCGACCTCGCTCTCGTCGAGGTTCATGGCCAGTCCGGCGACGCCGTGTGGGAACTCGATCAGCTCGCCAGCCATCACTTTGTCCAGCCCATGCACGCGAGCAATTCCGTCGCCGAGCGAGATGACAGTTCCCACTTCGTCGACCTGAATCTTCTGTTCGTAATTCTCAATTTGCTGGCGGAGCAGCTCAGTTATCTCATCCGCGTTGATCTTTGCCATGTCGTCCTAACCCTCTATCGAGCCCTGAATCTATTCCTGAATCTCAAAACTCAACATGCAACTATGCGTTCACCAATCTCTGCTTCAACTGCTGCAACTGCATCTTCACCGATCCATCGTAGATGGTCGCACCAATCTCGACGACTGCGCCGCCCAGCAGGCTTGCGTCCTCGCTGTATTTTGCGTGAACCCGCGCTCCGGCCAGCTTCACGATCTGCGCCTCCAGCAGCGCGCGGTCGGCATCGTTCAACGGGTGTGCACTGGTAATCCGCGCCTCGACCGCCGAGTCGTGC
>CAZPZL010000513.1:0-1969 GCA_964590925.1 uncultured Granulicella sp. | reverse complement strand
GTGGTCAAGATTCCCAAGTGGCAGTTCGAGAAGTTCCCCGGCTCCGACGACACGCTGGGCCCGCAGATGAAGTCCGTCGGCGAGGTGATGGCCATCGGGCGCACCTTCAAGGAAGCGCTGATGAAGGCCTGGCGCGCTCTCGAAACAGGCAAGAAAACCGGCGCGGAAGTTCTGGAGCCGCGGCGGCTGACACAGATGCTGGTGACGCCGAAGCCCGAGCGGCTGGGGTACATTCGCTATGCCTTTGAGCGCGGCCTGAGCGTGCGCGAAGTGGCCCGTCTGACCGGCATGGACCCCTGGTTCCTGCATCAGGTTCGCGAGATCACGCTGGCGCAAAGCGCCATTGCAGAGACCACGCCGGAGACGATCGGCACTGAAGAACTTTATCGCCTCAAGCGCCTGGGCCTGAGCGACGAACGCATTGCCACCGAGTGGAATCTGGAAGGCAATGCCGGCGTACAGCAGGTGAGGGAACTGCGCGAAGCGAAGGGCATCAAGCCTGTCTTCAAGCTGGTGGATACATGCGCGGCCGAGTTTGAATCCATGACGCCGTACCTCTACTCGACTTATGACGAAGAGGACGAGGCAGCGCCGACCTCAAAGCCCAAGGTCATTATTCTTGGCTCGGGACCGAACCGCATCGGCCAGGGCATCGAGTTCGATTACTGCTGCTGCCACGCGGCTTTTGCGCTGAAGGAAGACGGCTACGAGACCATCATGGTCAACTGCAATCCCGAGACCGTCTCCACCGACTACGACACCAGCGATCGGCTCTACTTTGAGCCGTTGACGCTCGAAGATGTGCTCGCGGTCTACAACCATGAGGCGCAGTCGGGCGCTCCGATCGGCATGATTGTGCAGTTCGGCGGGCAGACACCGCTAAATCTGGCGCAGCGGCTGCGCGCCGCCGGAGTGCCCATCATCGGCACCTCGCCCGAGTCTATCGATTTGGCCGAGGACCGCAAGCGCTTTGGCAAGCTGCTCGAAGGGTTGGAGATTCCGCAGCCGCCAGGCGGCACGGCGACCAGTGTGGAAGAGGCGCTGGCGGTCGGCGAGCGAATTGGTTACCCGGTGCTGGTGCGGCCTAGCTATGTGCTGGGAGGACGGGCCATGGTTATTGCCTACGACGCCGAGGCGGTCGCCCAATACATGAAGCAGGCGGTGGAATACTCTCAGGAACGGCCGGTGCTCGTGGATCACTTCCTGGAGAACGCCATCGAGATCGATGTCGACGCGCTCTGCGACTCGGAGGACGTGATCATCGCCGGCATCATGCAGCACATCGAGGAGGCCGGTATCCACTCCGGTGACTCCTCCTGCGTTTTGCCTGCGGTGAGCATCCGCAAGGAGACGCTGGAAACTCTGCGCACTTACACGCGCAAGCTGGCTCTCGCCCTCAAAGTCGTAGGCTTGGTCAACCTTCAGTTCGCCATTCAGCGCGACGCCCAGGGACATGACCACGTATTCGTAATCGAAGTAAATCCGCGCGCCTCACGCACGGTGCCTTACGTCTCCAAGGCGACCGGCATTCCGCTAGCCAAGATGGCGGCGCGGCTGATGACCGGCCGTAAGCTGCGCGAGTTGCTGCCAGACCAGCTTGCCAGCGGCAAAGACCTGGAAACCGGCACACACTACTACGTAAAATCGCCGGTCTTTCCCTGGTCGAAGTTCGCCGGCGTCGATACGGTCCTGGGGCCGGAGATGAAATCGACGGGCGAGGTGATGGGCGTGGCGGCCAGCTTTGGCGAGGCTTTCGCAAAAGCGCAGCTCTCGGCCGGCCAAGTTCTGCCTGCTGGCGGAACGCTCTTTTTGAGTGTGAACGACCATGACAAACCAGTCGTGGAGGAGCTGGCTCGCCGCTATGTGCACCTCGGTTTCCGGATTGTAGCCACGGAAGGAACGGCCAACGTGCTAGAGGCCGCAGGGCTCACGGTCGAGCGGGTCTTCAAGGTCAAGGAAGGCCGGCCAA
>CAZPZL010000512.1:0-1976 GCA_964590925.1 uncultured Granulicella sp. | reverse complement strand
GACCACGCCGACATCTATGTCGACCTTGCCGCCGTAAAGACGGCATTTAAGCGTTTGGTCAATCTGATTCCACAACGCGGACGTCTCATAGCCTACGACGCCAGCGAGAACGTTAGCGCATGCGTTGCGCGTGCATTTTGCCCTGTTGAGCGCTACGGTTTTCAATCCGATTCGCACTGGAGGATGATTGATCTGCATCATCTGGGCGCGGGTTCGAAGTGGACTCTGCTGCGAGTGGGCCAGCCGTTTGCCGAGCTGTATCTCCCAATGGCTGGTGAGCACAACGCGTTGAACGCTACGGCGGCGGCGGCGTTGGCCGCGGGACAGGGCATTGGAGTCTCGGTAATCATTGAGGCTCTCGCGACCTTCCGCTCGGTGAAGCGACGGCTAGAGGTTCGCGCAGAAGTCAATGGCATTACCATCATCGACGATTTTGCACATCATCCCACAGCAATTCGCGAAACCTTGCGCGCGCTGCGCTCGGCCTACCTAGGGCGCAAGCTGTGGGCGGTGCTGGAGCCACGCTCGAATACCTTGCGGCGCAATGTCTTTGAGCGAGAGTTGGTCGACAGCCTTGCTCTCGCCGACCGCAGTGTTTTGGCCGAAATCTTCAAGTCGGAGGCGATTCCCATCAAGGAGAGATTGCAACCGGAGAAGGTTGTGGAAGAGTTGCGCGCGCGTGGCCTGCACTCTGCGGTCTACGCCGACGCCGATGCAATTGTCGCGGCTATTGCGCCGGAACTGCGTCCGGGCGACGTGGTAGCAATTCTCTCCAACGGCGGCTTCGGCGGAATCTACGAGAAGCTGCCTCGAGCGATTGCAAATATTCCGGCTGTATAGTAACGGCGGCTTGCGGTTCCTGTCATTTTCCAGCCAGGCCTTGGTCTATGATCTCCTTTTAGGCATTGCAGTAACGATAAATATGATGGATTGTTCTCCAGTGAAGCCACGCCTGTCGTGGCCCGGATGCCCACCTGTGGTGGTCGTAGAATATCCGTATGGGCGGAACACGAATCGATAAATGGCTTTGGGCAGCGCGCTTCTTCAAAACCCGTGAGCTGGCCTCCAAGGCCTGCGAAATGGGCCGCATTGAATTGAATGGGGTACGCGCAAAAGCTGCACGCGAGGTGCGAGTCGGCGACCAGTTGCATATCCAAACCGTAGCCGCCGAGTTTGAGGTCGAAGTTCTCGCCATCAGCCAGCAGCGTGGTTCATCTGCCATCGCGCAGGCCCTATATCGCGAGAGCGAAGCGAGCATCGACCTCCGCCGCAAAGTCGTCGAACAGCGTCGCCTGCTCGCACCAATCGCCAGCGCACCGCCCTCTGGTAGACCCAATAAACGAGATCGCCGCCTGATCCACAGCTTCAGCGGCAAGCGGTGAATCAGACGGCAATTTGTACTGCAACAGTCGTTGGCTGCCGAGTGATCTGGCGGAGGCGCAGCTAGATCGAGCTCATGTTGTGCAGAAACTCCTGATTGTTTCTGGTCTTGGCCAACTTGTCGGTGAGCAGTTCCATGGCCTCGACTGGCGAAAGCGGGTTGATGACCCGGCGCAGAATCCAGGTGCGCGAGAGCTCCTCCTTGGGTATCAGCAGCTCCTCCTTGCGCGTACCAGACCTCTGAATATCGATGGCGGGGAAGACGCGCTTGTCCACCAGCTTGCGGTCGAGGATGACCTCCATATTGCCGGTTCCCTTGAACTCCTCGAAGATGACCTCGTCCATGCGTGAGCCAGTATCGACCAGAGCCGTCGCAATAATCGTCAGCGATCCGCCCTCCTCGATATTGCGCGCCGCGCCGAAGAAGCGCTTCGGGCGTTGCAGAGCGTTGGAATCGACGCCGCCCGATAACACCTTGCCCGAGGGCGGCACAATGGTGTTGTAGGCGCGCGCTAGTCGCGTAATCGAATCCAACAGAATCACCACATCGCGCTTGTGCTCGACCAGCCGCTTGGCCTTCTCGATGACCATCTCGG
>CAZPZL010000511.1:0-1986 GCA_964590925.1 uncultured Granulicella sp. | reverse complement strand
CACACCGGCGGGCTTAGTTGGACTCAGCTAAGCGACGGGCTGGATGGGCATGACATCTTCAGTCTGGCGCAGGCACCGGATGGCGGGATGATTGCGGGCACCGAGCATGGAATGTATCGATTGAAGGACGCGACGTGGCAGCGTATGGGCAACGGATTGAATCTTGCCGCCGCCAGTGCGCCGCCCGCTGCGGTGAAGAAGCGTGCGAATTCGATGAAGCCAGCCGGTGCCAAGTCGCGTCCCTCTGCCCGGACTGCGTCTGAACCTGTGGCTCCCAAGAGTTTCGACGCCAGCGTCTTCGGGTTTGCGGTCTCCGGCGAATCGCTGTTTGCAGCGACCTCGCAGGGAGGGCTGCGCAGTTCGACTAGCGGCACGGTCTGGAATCAGATCCCGGCGATTGCCCACGACGAATGGCGCTACATCGCGTCGAACAAGGCGGTGGTTGCTCTGGCCAGTCTGCATGAGTTGGAGTTGTCGAACGACGAGGGAAAGATCTGGCACTCGGTTGGTTTGCCGACCAAGGGGATGCAGTTGTCGGCCATTGCAGTCGATGGCGACGCAAGGCTGTGGGTTGCTGATCGCAACGGCGTCAGTTACTCCACAGACCGGGGCGCCAGTTGGCATGTGCTGAAGGATCTCTTTGTACGCAACGTGAACAGCCTGCTCTACGACGAGGCGGCCAATCGAATGTTGCTGACCTCCTCTGGTCCGGGTACGGAGGCCTTCGCCGTGGCCATTCCGTCGATGCAGTTGAGCTGGTGGGACACGGGATGGAACTTGCGCTTCATTCGCCCGGTGGGCGACCATCTGGTGGCGGCAACGCTGTTCGACGGCATTGTGGTGCAGCCGCGCATGGTCGATTCGGCGGAGATAGCACAGCACTGATCGTGATTCTTGAGGAATTCCCTACAGCCCGTGGTGCAAGCCGGAGGCAGGCGCAAGTGCGCGATTGGGCTGAAAACGTCTAACGAGTATGGCGATGGGCAGGCGGCTACTTCGAGAGCGGCGAGATGATTTGTGGGTGGAGCACACGCAGTTGGCTACTGCACAGGGGGCCGAGTGCGGCATTGCTTGGTGAAGGACCAGAAATGCCGCTACTCGCCTCACGGGTTGTTAGCTCGTCTCTCTACTTTGGGCGGTGCGCGATGATCTGGTCTTTGATCTTTGCGTAGGCATCCTGCGGCAGTATCCCACGTTGCACCAGCTGGTTTTTCGCCGTATAGGGCCTTCCCGCAATAATCCGCTGCACATACGCGTCGCCCATTCCAGGCAGAGCCTTCAGTTGCGCGGGCGTCGCCGTGTTGAGGTCCAGCAAATCCTTCGACGCGGCGATCTTCTCGGAGACCGTTTGCGCGGGTTTGGTCGCAGGCGCAAGCGTCGTCTGCGCCAGCAGCAGTGAGCTATCTGGCGAGGGTGCTGCAAGTAGGAGTCCGAGTGACAGTGCTGCCATCAACAATCTGCTACGTCGATCATTCATGCATGTTCTCCTTGAAATCTCGTTTGTACGCAAACAATCCGTACAAGAGTAGCGCAGACTCTTTGCGGAAGAAAGTACAAATGAAGATATTCCGACTTTGTCAGAATAATCACGAGCAGAGGAGAATCGCGTGAGAAACCGATGTTGGCCAGCGCCCGCTTGAAAGTCGTTCTCATAGTGGAATACTCTTGGCTCTATGCCGTTATCCCGTCGCAGCTTTCTCGCCCAGACCTCGCTGATTACCGCCGCCTCAACGTTTCTCCCTCGCAACCTGCACGCGCAGGTCGGTGCGCCCGCTGGAGCGCCCGACGCCTATGCCAAGGCGAAGCCTATTGTCGACGGCCCATTCAAGCCGACGTGGGCCTCCATCCGCGACCAGCATCACACGCCAGCGTGGTTCAATCCGGCAAAGTTTGGCATCTTCATCCACTGGGGCCTGTATTCCATTCCCGCACACGGCAATGAGTGGTACATCAAGCACATGTACACCTCCGACGTGGCGTGGCACA
>CAZPZL010000510.1:0-2001 GCA_964590925.1 uncultured Granulicella sp. | reverse complement strand
GATTGCGGCAATGCTGGTACTCGGCACCCTGTCACTGCATGCGCAGACCGGCACAACTTCCCCAGCGAAGACAACGACGAAAGCAAAGAAGACCAAGGCGGAACCAGAGAAGAAGGTTGATGAGACCCCGGAGCAGAAGGCGATCAGCGATCTGCAGCAGAAGCTGGCTGCGCAGCAGGCGCAGATCGACGCCCTGACGCAGCAGAACGCCGCCAAGGACGCCGCGCTTTCGTCCGCGCAGTCCAGCGCCGCCAGCGCCCAGTCGCAGGCTGCCGCCGCCAGCGCGCAGGCGCAGAGCGCCGCCGACGCGGCCGCGTCGCAGGCTGCCGCGGTCAACGCCGTCAAGAGCGACGTCACCGACCTGAAGAACTCGAACGCCGGGTTGGCAACGACGATCAACGACGCGAAGAAGGACCTGAACGACAAGATCGACTCACCGTCCGCGATCCGCTACAAGGGCGTCACCATCACTCCGGTGGCCTTCTTCGCGTTTGAAAACGTGTGGCGTGAGCGTTCTATGAACTCGGACGTCAATACCTCGTTCAACAGCATCCCCATGCCGGGCGCGGTCGAAGGGCATACGAGCGAACTGAACTTCAGCGGACGGCAGAGCCGCGTTGGCGGGCTGTTCACGGGAGATGCGGGCAGCTTTAAGCTGGCAGGCTACTTCGAGGCCGACTTCCTGAGTTCGGGAACGACCTCCAACAACAACCAGAGCAACAGCTACACGCTGCGCCAGCGCCAGTTCTGGGGCCAGGCTGCGATGTCGAACGGCGTCACGCTGACCGGCGGACAGATGTGGTCTCTGGTGACCGAAGACGGCACCAGCGCCAACAACCGCAGCGAGAAGCTGCCGAACTCGATCGACGCGGCGTACGTGGTCGGCTTCAGTTGGGAGCGCCAGCCGGCGGTCCGCGTACAGAAGATTTGGGGCGATCCCAAGACCGGCGCCTTCACCGCGGCGCTCTCTCTGGAACAGGCGCAGATCACCGGCTTCACCGCGACTTCGGCGAACTCGGGCGCGGTGCCCACCATCTTCTTCTTCGCCGGGGCCGGCCTGGGCGGCGGACTCTACAACGCGTTCAACGGGACCTATGCCAACAACGTCGCCCCAGACCTGATCGTGAAGGGCGCGTGGGACATGCCCAAGGCGCACATTGAACTGGGCGGGCTGGCACGCTTCCTGCGCGACTCCTACTACCCAATCACGGGCGGCACATCGTCCTATACTTACTCGGCGAACTACATCAACAGCACCAAGGACGCGGGCGGCATCTTCGGCAGCATCCGCGTCTCACCCAACAAGTATGCGGACCTCGCGGTGCAGGCGATGGCCGGCGACGGCGTGGGCCGATACGGCACCTCGCAGCTTGCCGACGCGACCCTGCGTCCGGACGGAACGCTGGAGCCGATCCGCAACTACCATGGACTGCTGAGCATTGAAACCCATCCGCAACCCAAGCTGGATGTATACGCCTACTACGGCGGCGAGTACGCGCAGCGCACGGTCTATACGATCACGGCGACGCCCTACGCCAGCGACCTGATGGGTTACGGCGCTCCCAACCTGGTCGATACAGGCTGCTATAACCTGCCCACCAATCCGGTCTCCAGCACCGGTGGAGCGACCGCGATAAGCAATTGCAACTCGCCGACGCGGTACGTTCAGGAAGGCCTGCTCGGCTTTACCTACCGCTTCGCCAACAGCCCGAAGTTCGGCCGCCTGCAGTACGCGGTCAACTACCAGTATGTGCAGCGCGGCCTGTGGTCTGGAGCTCAATCGATCGGCTACCGCGCCGCGGACGGCATGGTCCTTACCAGCCTGCGCTACTACATCCCGTAGCGGGGCATATTTGAGCAGTACTTTACCGGGCCGGAGAGTGTGATTTTCAAGCGGAAATAACCCACCTGCTTGAGGTCATGCCCTCCGGTTTTGTTTTACTCAAGCAGGTTCCTACAGCACGCGGGTGTGGGAGTAGCCCTCGGCGGTGAGCGCGGCGA
>CAZPZL010000509.1:0-2004 GCA_964590925.1 uncultured Granulicella sp. | reverse complement strand
CTGTTGGTCGCTGTCGACGCGCGCCTTCAGATCAACGAGTTGCTCGCTCAACCAGCCCGAGGCCAGGGCCGTAGCCTGTATTTGCGATTCCATCTGGTCTTCGTTATAGGCACGGATGAGCGAGTTGACGACTGCGGCTGAGAGTGCGGCATCGCGGGAGCGGAAACGCAGCTCGACCAGCATCGTGCGCGTGACTGTCTCTACGTGCAGACGCCGGGAAAATCTTTCCAGCAGCCACGCCTGGGCATCGGGAGCGGGTTGATTGGGATTGAAATTGGGAAATCGCCTGGCGAAACTGCCGCAAAATCCTGGCGCACGGTAGAGTTGAAGCTCCGTCGTCACGCGCCATGCAAGCTGGTCGCTGCGCAAAATGCCTGCCAGCGTTTCAAGTGCGATGGGGGCGGAGAGCATTGAAGAAGAAGCCAGAGACTCTGAAGACTCAAGATTGAGCGAAGAGGCCGGCGCCGTACGAAGTTCAACGCGCGCAGTCGCTTCGTACTGATCGGGGGCGATAAGGCAATAGAGGATGCACCCAAGCAGCAATGCCCCTTCGACGATGGCAATGAAACGGCGACGGCGCCAAACCACGCCGCAAAGATCGCGGAGGGATGTGGAGGCTTGCGGCTTGAGCTGGCTAGCACCTTGCCGGCCAGATTCTGCGGCCGGCTGCGGTTCAGATTCACCTGGTGATGCGAAACGAACAGTCAGAGTATCCGACAAAGGACGGAACCTCGATCCCACGACATCTCAACGCAGACCTTTGAGGGGTCAGAGAAAGGACAACAGTGCTTCGGAGAGTTCCTTGGTAGTGTCTTCGATTCAAACGGGATTGTTAGTGCTGTGGGTCACACAAGGAGGGGTGCAAAGGGGTCGGAAGGCAGGTCACCGAAGAGGATCGCAAGTCGAGGATCTCATGCCCCTTGGCGGTACCACTCCACCGTGCGGCGGAGCCCTTCGTTGAAGTCGACCTGCGGCGCGTAGCCAAGCAGTTGCCGTGCCAGCCTGATATCAGCCAGCGAGTGGCGGATATCGCCGGACCGTGGCTCTCCATAGGTCGGCTTGCCTTGGTATTCGGTCAAGCCGCAAAGAATCTCAAAGGTCTGGTTGAGCGTGACGGCTGCGCCAGTGGCCACATTCATCGTTTGCCCTGACACCTTTTCGGCCGGTGCGGTGGCGGCCAGCAGGTTGGCGTAAACGACGTTTTGGATATAAGTGAAATCGCGACTCTGCTCGCCATCGCCGTGAATCGTCGGCTGTTCACCGGCCAGCATTTTTCGGCAAAAAACCGCCAGGACGCCGGAGTAATGCGAAGTCGGGTCCTGGTAGGGCCCAAAGACGTTGAAGTACCGCAGCGTGACTGTTTCAAGCCCGTAGACGCGCGCGAAAGAGCGCAGGTAATATTCGCCGGCCATCTTTGCAACGGCGTAAGGCGAGATGGGATTGGGTGGCATCCCTTCGTGCTTGGGCAATGTAGGCGTGTCTCCATACACCGACGACGAGCCAGCGTAGATCAGACGGCGCACTTGAGCGACGCGGGCAGCCACCAGCAGGTTGAGCGTCGCGTCCACGCAATTGCGATTCGTCGCTGCAGGATCTTTAACAGAGCGCGGAACCGACGCCAAAGCCGCTTCGTGGAAGACAATCTCCACGCCTGCGCAAGCCGCTGCGCATGCGGCCGGGTCAGCAAGGTCGCCTTCGATGAACTCCATCGCTTCAAGGCCGGCCAGGTTGGCCCGCGTGCCCGTGATGAAGCTGTCGATGCCGCGAACCGATTCGCCATTCGCCAGAAGTGCGGCTGCAATTGAGCGGCCAATAAAGCCTGCGGCTCCGGTGACAAGAAATTTTGGCAAAACATGCTCCCGAAAAGCTGAAGATGAACCAGCAGGCCTCAACGGGTTCTGCAAGTGACAGAATACAAGGCGGGGTATACCGGAGATAGCTCATTTTGGAGGGACGCGCTAATGGGGTCAGGCGGCGGCTGCAAGCGCACCGAGAAAGATGGTC
>CAZPZL010000508.1:0-2016 GCA_964590925.1 uncultured Granulicella sp. | reverse complement strand
GGCGATGGCGTCTTTGTCTTCGATATCAATATAGATGTGCCCGCGACCGTCGGTGACGGACTGCTCTGGCGCACCGCCGATGTCGATGGTGCCGAGGATCGATCCGTCTTTGGTGTCGATCACAGTGACATTGGGTGAGGAGTGTGAGAGATCGTAGTAGTGGTGGTTGTAAGCATCGACGAGATAGCCGTCGGGGTTGCCCTGCACGTCGATCTTCTTAATGAGGGCGAAGGTTTTGGCGTCGAACTCAGCGATGGGCTTGCTGGTGGCGAAGCCGTGGCCAGTGGAGTCATCGACGGCAGCTCCGTGCGCACTGACGCCGGGGATGTCGCCGATCTGCGCCAGCGTGTCTAGGTTGAAGACGCCGATGTGACCTGCTGGTCCGGAGCGCGCAACATAGAGCGCGCGGTTGTCACTGTCGGCTGTGACGTAGTCGAAGCCGCCATCGCCGCCAACCTTGGCGGTTTGGAGAATCTTGTAGGGGCCAGACTGAACGGGTGCCTGAGCGGGTGTCTGCGCAACTGCGGCGAGTGGAAGCAATGTGGCAAGAGCTGTAATTACGAGCGGTCTGCGAGTCATACGATAAGTCTCCTTGTGTTACAAGTTGCGGGGCCGAATTTTAGCTACATCGGTTCGACTTTCAGAGGCGATGACGATCCAAGAGGCTGAGTATAATCTCGTCAGCTTAAGCGAAGATTAAGAGCTATGGGCATCTTCCCACATTCCACTGAGCGCGACGTAGGTACGACATGACTATTTTGTAGATATCGAGAGCTACTAAATAGACAGACGAACAGGAGTTGCTTAAAGATGCAGTGGTTCGAAGGTGTAAAAAGCCGACAAACAACTTTTGGTTCGACAGCAGGGCAAAACAAGCAACGACGTAATACGGGTACCCGACCCCGCGTTCAGTGTGACGGTCTTAAATTATTAGACAGGCGTTCAATGAACGCTTCTATGGCAGGGGCAACAGTCCTTCATAGCGGACCTTCCACGATGCGGGAAATCCCGGTGCATAGAGCGGCTTGCCGTCCTTATCGACGGACTCGTCCCATCCCGCTGCCATCATGGCGACCGCCGAGAGCCATCCGCCGTTGGCTGGCATATACATTGGCGTCTGCTCCGGTCGGCGAACGCTATAGCCTGATGCGCGGAAGGGATTCGCGTCGTACTTGCCGACCAGCAGTTGGATCGCCGTATCGGGCTGGTTCAGCCGCGCCGCCGTCATCGCCATCATGGCTGTGCCCCAGGTGACAGCGTTCTGAGGAGCTTCGGTATGCGCCACACGCCGCAGCGTATTGCTCATGGCCTGCTTGTCGATTCCGTGGCCTGGCAGCACCCCGTACATGAACGTCGTCATCGTTGATGGTGAACTCTCGGCTGGCAACTCCATCGCCGGATAGATGCCGTCACGCACGGTCGGCGTTGCCATGTGGTCGATTACGTCCTGCCAGTGTGCGTCGGGCGCGAGACCGAGGCGCACGCGCCACTGCTGCGCTGTCTCTAGTGCCCACTTCCAGTAGGCCAACTCCATCGTAGGATTCAGATTGTGTGCCAGATCCGTGTGCTTCTCGTCGGCGGAGTTAAGTCCCGGGCCAAGCACATATTGCTTGCGCCCTACGTCGTAGTCGACGAAGGTTGCCATGTAGTCGGCCGTAGCGAAGACGATGTCTTTGTAGCGCGCGAGAATGAACTTGTCTTTGCGCGCTCTATAGTCAAGTTCGGCCAGATAGATCGGGTGCGGCTGCTGCCAGACAAGCGCCGGGCCAACACCGGAAGGACTCTCGTTGCCGCTGGGATCGGTCATCTTTGACCACTTCACGCCCTTTGCCCCTTCTAGTTTTGCCATCGCTTCGCCCGGCGGCATCATCTTCGTCAGGCTATCCAGCGAGCGCTCCAGCAGCTCGGGATGTCCCCACAGCGCCCAGTGTGCCGAGTGCCACCAGTACATCTCCATGTGAAACTTGCCGTACCAACTGTTGACGCCGAGGCCTGTCTCCTGCGGCGGATTGGGGC
>CAZPZL010000507.1:0-2035 GCA_964590925.1 uncultured Granulicella sp. | reverse complement strand
TCTCGGCCGGCGTCATCTGCGAGATCATGAACGAGGACGGCACCATGGCTCGCGTACCCGACCTGATCGGCTTCTGCGCCGAGCACGGGCTGAAGATGCTGACCGTCGCCTCGCTGATCCGCTATCGCTTACAGCACGAGCGGTACATCCATCGCGTTGCAGAGAGTATGCTGCCGACACCGTATGGCTACTTCCGAATGATTGCCTACGAGAGCGAGGTGGACGGCAGCGAGTCGCACGTCGCGCTCGTCTACGGCGATTCAGCTAGCAATTCCACCCAGCCCGTCCTTGTGCGCGTCCACACCCACTGCCTTACCGGCGACGTGTTTGGCGCGAGCCTGTGCGACTGCCGTGCTCTAGTCGATAACTCGTTGCGCATGATCGCCGAGGTGGGTGCTGGCGCGCTGATCTATTTACACAACGGAGCGCGCGGCTTCGGTATTGATCGCGGCGGTGTGGGCAAGACGGGCGAGGCTGCCCCGGACCGGTTGCTGCTGCATCGCGACGCCAACCGCGAGCAGGATGCACGCGGTCAGGGTGTCCTCCACGAGCAGGGCGAGGAGCATATGCAACTGGCGCGTCGAACCCTGCGCCAGATTGGCCTCGGCAGCCAGATCTTATCCGACCTCGGTATTCACCGTATCCGCCTGCTGGCCAACACGCCAACTCACATTCCCGCGTTGCAGGGCTTCGGCATCGAAATAGTCGAGCAGGTAAGAATTCCGCTGGGCGACGCAGCAGCGAAAAAGGTTGTGTTGGCACGATAAGCTAATGGGGAAGTTGCTGTAGTCCCTGCGTGATCTGTGGCGGAGTCTTGACTCCGTTGGGAGACGACGGATAGGTGGCACCGCCAGTGGGTTGCGTTGTGCTGGCGGGTTGCGTTGCGCCTGAGCTCGCCTGTGGCTCGCTCGCGGTGTAGTTTGTAGCAGCCTCCGGCGAGCCGAAGAAGTAGCTGTTGGCGAGCGATCCCTGCGCGGCTGTAGGCTGTGTCGAAGCCTGCGCCTGCTGGCCAGCAGGCAGGGGGCCGGATTGGCCAGAGGGCGAAGCTGGCGACGGTGAGTCGCTCGGATCGTTGAACTCGGGGGCGTCTGGGCTGGGAGGAGTGGCACCTCCCATGCGTGGACTTAGAACCAGCTCTACAGGTACATGCGATGGCCCGTAGCGCAACAGCATGTTGCTACCGGTCCCGTCGATCAGTGCGGCCAGAATCCCGGAGGGCGAGCCGGGACCGTACTTGCCGAAGACACGCTGCTCGGTGACGCCGCCGGTGATCTTCATGCCGGTCTGGCGGCTGATGTCGCGCAAAATCTGGTTCAAGCTGGAGTTGTCGGCTGCAATCGAGAGTTGGCCCTCGGAGTAGACGACCTTCGCGCGATGCGTTGCGGCTTGTTCGGGCGTAGCGTTTACCGCAGGCGTCCCGGCAGCGGTCGGAGCAGTTGCTGGCAGCACTGGGGATTGCGCAAACGCGAGGCCGATTTCTGTCAGAACGAGCAAGGCGACGAATCGTAGGGTAGAGCGGCGGATTGAATCGGAACAATTCATTCTCTTATAGGGTATAGGACGCAGGCCGAATGCGAAGGTTTTTGTTTGGACCACATTTTGTTGTCGGGCGGGTGCAACCCGTCAGATGGTGGCGCACCCCTTCTCGTCAACTCCGCTTTCTTTTGTGCAATTCGCAATCGAAATGTAGCGGCAGCTGTGCGAAAGCATTTTAGGGATCGGTATAGACCAAAGATGTATTCTCATTCCGCACTTATTTGGGTTGTCAGTCTGTTTGTCATTCCGCAGCGAAGCGGAGGAATCTGCTTTTGCTCGCTTTACAACGGACTACGTTATTGTCAAACCGCTCTAGCTGGTCAGCCAACGCAGTGCATTGTGGAGGAAGCGGGCCTGCATGACCGGGTGCATCTCCGGGACGCGGTGGTAGAGAATCTTACCCGCGCCCAGCTTGGTGGTAAATGTTCCTGCGCCGATCAGTCGAGAGTGGTCGCGCGAGTAGGCGGCGACGATCTCGACCTCCGCGCCACCCGCCGCG
>CAZPZL010000506.1:0-2049 GCA_964590925.1 uncultured Granulicella sp. | reverse complement strand
CGCTCAAAGCTGCGTGTCAGAGTCGTCAGGTTCTTAAGCCGCGGATCGGCCGCCGGCAAAAGTCTCAGGTATTCGCGTGGCGTGCGTGCGCGATCCGCCGGCCACATGCGCCGCGACTCCAGCCGTGCAATCGCGGCCCAATATATAAAGTGAATTGCCTCGCGCCAAAGCCCCTGTCCGGCCATCGCGTGCGCATCCGACAGCCACAACTGCCACTCCCGGGCCGAAGGCGCACCCGAAACCGCAATCGGCTCCGGTGCAAGCTTGATCCGCGATTTTCTTTCGATTCGAATCAGCGCCCACACCAGCCCCACGCAGATCGATCCCAGCAACAAACCACGCAATGCAAAAGTGATCCAGGGAGAGCGCGATCCGAAGCGGATCAGCTTTGAGACCACATCGTCGAGCGCGTTCGAGAGCCACTCAAGAAACCGTTCCCGGGCCGAGCTCTCGCTCACGCCTTTGTATTCCTTCCTGGCCAGGATCGCGTTCAACGTCTTCCGTTCTGCGTCGTACCTTGGACCGGCCTCGCCGCCTTCTGATGCCAGCTTCCAGTCCTCATTGAGCCGCTGCCGTGCCTCCGTCAGCAGCGTGTCGACGCTCACCGGGGCAGTCTTCGTCACCAGAATCGGCCCGCCATTCGCCGTCGCGTTGTCACTCTTCTTCCCTGCGCGGTCCAGCAAGTCGCGCAGCCAGTCGTAGTGAACCACGCGCTCGGTCGTTATCTTGCCAGAGATGAACTGCAACTTGTCGTCAGATCCCGCTTGAGCCCGATCACAAGCTTCGGCGCTGCGCTCCTTCTGGCACTTCGCGACCAGCCCGTCCAGATCTTCAAGGTGCTGCCGGTACTCCGCGACACTCACCTGCGCGCCATCGCCGCCGCTCGGCCCCTCTGCAAGCGTGCCATGAACCGGCGTCGCGGCCATCACCGCAACCAGCGCCCAACTCCAGCAACCGAATCCGGCCCCCGAAGATCTCATGACATCTTCACGGTATCAGGACCTGCCGGCGGCTCGGAAGCATCCCCGCCCCCGTCGACCCCAGGCAATGCTAGTGCCTCCGTCAGTCCCGCCTGCTCCATCAACCATTCGATGTCGTACCCTTCAGTACGAATGCGCTGGTCGTAGTAAAAAAGCACCAGCGCGATGACGTATACAGGCGTAATCAGCGTCTGCAGCGCGAAGTTGAACAATAGATTCAGGATCTCAGCCACAATTGTCGTAATCGCCGCGTACTCGGCCCCATGACCGATCGCGGTCACTGTCGCTACAACCATGATCATCGGAATGTAGGCAATCATGGACAAAACCACCGACAATGACCAGACCAATAA
The DNA here is from genome assembly GCA_964590925.1 of uncultured Granulicella sp. GTDB lineage: Bacteria > Acidobacteriota > Terriglobia > Terriglobales > Acidobacteriaceae > Edaphobacter. The sequence goes on along the minus strand of CAZPZL010000506.1, from coordinate 716 downwards.
AAACATCAGGAAGATCCGCCCGCGAGTCCCCTTGCTCAGCTTCACTGAGCGATTCAGCGACTCCCACGCCGGCTTGCCCTCCACAATGCATGCAGCCATACCCATCGAATAACCAATCGCGCGCCAGACAATATAAACAAGCGCCGCGAGCATCAAGAGGACCGCAAGAAAGCCAGTCCCGAAATCAGTAGCAGAGCCGTTGTCAGCTCGAAACCCGAAATACGCCAGAATCGCGACGACGGCGCCAGCCACCGCCCCGGGTATCAAACCCGCAAAGATCACCTGCAGCACCATCAATCCCAGGTAACGCCAGAACCGCGGCCACACACCCTTCAGCACCTCACGAATCGTCGGCCGTTCCCCCATCTGCGTGCTCACCGCCGTCCGTGTAAGCCCTGCATGCGAAAATACCGTAGCCGCAATGCCTATAGGCGCACCGACCAGCAGAATCGCGACAACAAACAGTCCCGTCAACAAATCAGGTGGCAACGTCCCCCTGACAGTCACTCCGATCAGCGCGATCGCTGCTCCAACCACCACGAAAACCGCAACCAGAACACCTGTCGGCGCTGCCGCCACTCCGGCAAAAAGCAGAAGGTTCCTGCGATACAACTGCGCAGTCCGGTCCAGAATCTCGCCCAGCGTCAAAGGTCTTAGTGGTTCTTTCATGGCAGTCATATCTCGCTCAGGGCTGCTCCGGCGCCGCCGCTTCCGCC
>CAZPZL010000505.1:0-2050 GCA_964590925.1 uncultured Granulicella sp. | reverse complement strand
CAACTTCTCCGAGAAGGACAGCCTGCGCGGGCGCTTCATTCTCAACCGCTCCGGTTCCATCGATACCTCCGCCAGCCTGCCGGTTTTCTACCAGACCATTCCGTCTAACGGATACATCGTGACGCTGTCGGAGTTTCACACCTTCTCGCCCAACCTGACCAACGAGGTCCGCGCCGGATACAACCGCAATTTCGACAACTATCCCGCCGGAAATTTCAAGTTTCCGGGACTCGATCAGTTCCCTATCATCGACATCTTCGACCTCGGTCTGCAGTTAGGTCCCGATCCCAACGCGCCCCAATTCGGCTATCAGAATACCTATCAGTTGACCGACAGCGTTTCGTGGACCAAGGGAACCCACACGTTTAAGTTCGGATTCGATGGCGACAAGCTGATCGCGCCGCAGAGCTTCACGCAGCGCTCCCGCGGCGACTACGAATGGAGCTACCTCTCGGACTACCTTTACGATTACACCCCGGATTATCTGGCGGAGCGCACTCTCGGCAACGTGATTTACTATGGCGACCGCGTGACCACCGGGCTGTACGCCAACGACAACTGGAAGATCTCGCGAAATTTCACCGCCAACCTCGGTGTGCGCTGGGAATATCAAACCCTGCCCTATACCGAGCGTTTGCAAAGCATGAACGCGATATCCGACGTTCCGGGTCTCATCAACTTCGCCGCCCCTACGGCGCAGAAGAAGAATTTCATGCCGCGGATCGGCCTGGCCTATTCTCCGGGCACCGACGGCCGCACTTCCATCCGCGCCGGCTTCGGCACCAACTATGACGTGCTGTATGACAACCTGGGCCTGCTGACGCTTCCGCCTCAGGACACCATCACCGTGGACGAGGGCGGCGAGAACGGCAGCAACTTCCTGAAAAATGGCGGCATCGCGCCCAACGCCCAAGCCGGAGCGCTCACCGCCGCCGAAGCCCGCGCCGATACCGGCGGATACGTACCCGGCCAGAAGCGCCCCATGTCGTATCAGTGGACGGTGGGAATTCAGCACGCTTTCCATAACGATTACACCTTCGAAAGCCGCTACATGGGAACCCGCGGCACCGATCTCACGGTGCAGGATCGTATCAACATTCAGGACGTAGTCAATTCGTCCAACGCTCTGCCGGTGTACTTCACCGCGCCGTCGCAGGCGACTTTGAACGGCCTCACCAGCAACCTGGGCACGCTGAACGGCGAGCTTTCCGCGCACGGCAACATTATTCCCGCGTATCTCAACGCCGGGTTCATGAGCAACATTGTCGGCTTCATGCCGTATGGCAACTCTTCCTACAATGGTTGGGCCAACCAGCTCACCCGGCGATTCTCCAACGGACTGCAGTTCATCGCGGCATACACCTGGAGCCACAATATCGACAACTCCACGGCCGATGTGTTTAGCACCTATACCACCCCGCGCCGCCCGGAGAACTTTCAGGACATCAACGCCGACCGGTCCGATTCGGCTCTCGACCACCGCAATCGCTTCAGCTTCCAGACGCTGTACGACGTGCCGGTTTTCAAGCACGACACCAACTGGTACAAGCGCAACATCGTGGGGGATTGGGAGGTCGCTCCCGTCTATCAGTACCAAACCGGCACCTGGGTGACCGTACAGAGTGCCATCGACGCCAACATGAACGGCGATTCCGCAGGCGACCGCACGATTGTGAACCCGGGCGGCAACGCTGACATCGGCGGCGGCACCACCCCGCTCACCAACAGTTCCGGCGCCACCGTGGCGTACCTGGTCAACAACCCCAATGCCCGCTACATCGTCGCACCCAAGGGGACGCTTGCCAATGGAGGGCGAAACACCATGCGGGTCGACCCCATTGACGACGTCGATATGACCATCGCCAAATATTTCGGCGTGGGCAAAGAAGACCGCTTCAAACTGCGCCTCGAAGGCCGCTTCTTTAACATCTTCAACCATCCGCAGTACGTCGCCGGCAACATCAGCGACGTGGGTTCGGCGGGCTTTACCGGCACCGCGGTGCATAACTCCCTGATTCCCACCAACTCGCTGTTTGGGCAGTGGTCCCAG
>CAZPZL010000504.1:0-2056 GCA_964590925.1 uncultured Granulicella sp. | reverse complement strand
ATAGAGAGTAAACACTATGGCAACCACCGCAAAGCGCGTCAAGGACGCAAAGAAGCCGAAGTTCAAATCTCGTCAGCACAACCGCTGCCAGCTCTGCGGTCGTCCGCGGGCATATCTGCGCAAGTTTGGGGTCTGCCGTCTATGCTTCCGCTCGTTGGCGCTGAAGGGCGAGATTCCGGGCGTCGTCAAGTCCAGTTGGTAGGCGGGGAAGTGCGTCCTTCTGTATACTGAATGCAGAAGTCGCATCCGTTCCACTCTTCCAGAGACCTCACTAGCCAATGGTGCTGAAGTCTGGGAGTTAGTTCTAGAGATGAATTACCGCTCCAACGAATATACGCAGTAGCGTCCCTGCTGGTTCTCGCCGTTGAGATACACGGTCGAGCGAACAGGGGATGAAGGAGAATGAATGAACCTGACCGATCCAGTTGCCGATTTTCTGACCCGCATCCGCAACTCCATCCGCGCGCGACACCAGAAGCTCGACGTGCCCGCCTCCAAACTGAAGGCCGAGATTGCCCGTATTCTGAAGGAAGAGGGTTACATCGCAAACTACAAGCCGACCGAAGAGGGTGGGCTGAAGGTGCTGCGCGTCTACCTGAAGTACGGCCCGAACAACGAGGCCGTTATTCGCGATCTACAGCGCGTATCGCGCCCTGGATGCCGCGTGTACCTTGGTCACGACGAAATCAAGCGCGTGCAGGGAGGACTGGGAATCTCGATCATGACAACGCCGAAGGGCGTGATGACCGGACGACAGGCGCGACGCGAAGGTGTTGGCGGCGAGATCCTCTGCGAAGTCTGGTAGTGCTTGCCGCGCGGGCGGAGGGCGCTTCGCGTCGTTCGTTGCGGATGCAATGAATTCCATCGGCGCAGTTGGTTTGCGTTGAGGCTGAAAGTAGAAGTACGAGCGAAAGCTCAGGCTGCAGTGGACCGAAGAGAGTGCTCTCCGCGACTCGCAAGCCATAAAGGATTCTCGAATGTCTCGTATCGGTAAAAAGCCAATTCCACTGCCCGCTGGCGTCAAGTACACGGTCAGCGCAGATGGCGCGACTGTGCTGGTTGAAGGGCCGAAGGGCAAGGTAACTGCGATGCTGCCTGGTGGAATCACGCTGGTGAAGACGGATGGCAATTTGGTCGCTGAGCGGCAGAACGAGAAGCAGGCCGCATTTCACGGCTTGGCTCGCTCACTGGTCTCGAACGCTGTCGTCGGTGTGACGACGGGCTGGACGAAGGATCTTGACATTGTCGGCATCGGCTATCGCGCGGAGTTGAAGGGCAAGAACACGGTTGTGTTTACGTTGGGCTACTCACACCAGATTGAATTTCCATTGCCAGCAGGCATTGAAGTTGCAATCGATCCCAAGCAGACACATCTTACCATTTCCGGCATTGATCGCCAGAAGGTTGGTCAGGTGGCCGCAGATATGCGTTCGCTGCGAAAGCCCGATCCATACAAAAATAAGGGTGTTCGCTACACCGGCGAGAAGCTGAAGAAGAAGGTCGGCAAGACCGGCGCGAAGTAAACTTTGATTCATTGGCGGTAAATATTTACTGCCAACCAAGAGCGTTATCAACGGATTTATCCGAACGTCACCAGTACTCTGGCGACGCTGCTAGGAAGGAATAAAATAATGATTGCACCCCGCGAACGTAATATTATCCGCCAGCGCGTACACACGCGTATCCGCGAGAAGATGTCCGGCACCGCCGAGCGTCCTCGTCTCAACGTCTATCGCTCGTTGAATCACATCTACACCCAGCTGATCGACGATCTCAACGGAGTCACGCTGGCCTCGGCCTCCTCGTTCGGCAAGAAGAGCGCGGAGAAGGTCTACGGTGGCAATGTGGCTGCGGCGAAGCTGGTCGGCAAGCAGATTGCAGAGGTCGCGCAGGCCAAGGGCATCAAGAAGGTGGTCTTCGATCGCGGTGGCTATCTGTATCACGGCCGGGTGAAGGCGCTGGCCGATGCGGCTCGCGAGGCGGGCTTGGAATTCTAGTTTCAGTTTTGGGCGAGCCAGCGCGGAGTCGAGGCGGGCAGCCAGAAAGATGGACGCAA
>CAZPZL010000503.1:0-2069 GCA_964590925.1 uncultured Granulicella sp. | reverse complement strand
CGCCGAGGTAGTGGCTGCGGTTGATGCCTTCGCGCCCGCCTGCGCCGATGAGAATATTTTTGGTGAAGTTGGCCATGCCGATGACTTCGTGGGGCACGACCTGGCCGATGGAGAGGATGAGATCGAAACCTCCGCTGGAGATGAGCTTGTTGACCTGCGCGGGCCAGGCGTAATCGAGCTTGCCTACGGATTGCTCGCGGATGAACTCCGAGGGGACTTCGCCGAGGGTCTCGATGTCGGTGCGCCAGTTGTGGACCTTGAAAAGATTCGCGGGCACGGCTGGAAACATGCGCGCGATCTGGTCAGGGCGCATGGGCGTATGCGTACCGATGGCGGGAAGGACGGCCTTGAGCTTGTCGCCGTAGTGCTTGTAGATGTAGCCGGTGAGCTCGCCGGCGCGAGAGTGCTCGCGGCTTTGATCGGGAGGGACGGCGAGGACGTTGTTGCGGTCGCCTAATTTGGCGAGGCTTTCAACGAGCAGGTCGTTCAACTGCTGTGGTGACAGATCGGTATCGATGCTTCCCATTGAGCAATAGAGACTCATGCTGACAACTCAACTTTCTTCAGTCCTGGCGCGAGCAGGACGATGATTACCAATGCCGTGAGGTAGGCGCTGGCCGCGATGATAAAGAGGGTTGCGTAGCTGTGGGTCATTTGCAGGATGAAACCGGAGTAGGTGGCAAGCAGGATGCCGCCGACCGATCCGGCCATGCCGCCGATGCCGGTGACGGAGCCAACGGCGCTGCGCGGGAACATATCCGATGTGGTGGTGAAGAGGTTTGCCGACCATCCCTGGTGCGCTGCGGCAGCAAGACTGAGCAGGGCCACCGCGGCCCATACGGATTGAATATAGTTGACTGCGACAATGGGAACTACCAGGCAGGCGCAGAGCGTCATGGCAGCCAGGCGCGCGTTGGTGGCCGACATGCCCAACTTGATGAATGGACGGGGGAGCCAACCGCCGCCAATGCTGCCAATGGTGGTGCAGTTATAGACGACGATGAGCGGCAGGCCGAGATGGTGGAGATCGAGATTGAATCTCTGGGTGAAGTAAGAGGGCAGCCAGAACAGGTAGAACCACCAGATGGGATCGGTAAGGAACTTGCCGATGGTAAAGGCCCATGTCTGGCGATGGCCCAGCAACTTGATCCACGGGGTGGATGGGCCGGCCTGTTCTGTGATTCCCTTGTTGATGTAGTTCAGTTCGGCGGCGCTGAGGGCGGGATGTTCGCTGGGCCTGCGGTACTTGAGAAACCAGAGAAGTATCCATGAAGCGCTGAAGAGGCCGGTGACGAGAAAGGCTGCGTGCCAGCCGTAGTGAATGGTAACCCAGGGGACGATGAGGGGAGCCAGGATGGCGCCCACATTGGCTCCTGAGTTGAAGATGCCGGTGGCCAGTGAGCGCTCACTCTGCGGGAACCACTCGGCAGTCGTCTTGATGGCGGCGGGAAAGTTGCCGGATTCGCCAATGCCGAGGCAGGCGCGGGCAATCCCAAACTGCAACACCGTGTTGGCAAGCGCATGACCCATTGCAGAAAGGCTCCACAAGGCCATGATGACCATGTAGCCGATGCGAGTGCCGATCCGGTCAACGAAGCGGCCGGCCATGAGCAGGCCGAGGGCATAAGCGACCTGAAACGCGTCGACAACGTATCCGTAGTCGAGTTCGGACATGCCGATGCTTGCCTGGAGCGTCGGCTTGAGAATGCCGATGACCTGGCGATCCATGTAGTTGATGGTTGTAGCCGCGAAGAGCATGGCGCAGATGGTCCAGCGCACATGCCCTATTCTTTCGCTGATCGGAGAGTCTCCCGTGGTTTCGATCGCCGAACCCAAACTGCCACCCATGCATTTCTCCTTACAGCTTGTACGCTTTCTTAACGAGAGAGTAGGTCAAGTCGTGCGCCAGTTCGAAGGCTTCGTCTTCATCGAGACGATGCTGGGCGACGAGGTTGGCTAGGAAAGCGCAGTCGATACGACGTGCTACGTCGTGCCGTGCCGGAATGGAGAGAAATGCCCGCGTGTCGTCGTTGAAGCCTACCGTATTGTAGAAGCCCGCCGTCTCCGTC
>CAZPZL010000502.1:0-2079 GCA_964590925.1 uncultured Granulicella sp. | reverse complement strand
AACATGGCCAACTCCAACTACAACGGTCTGCAGATTTCGGTGAACAAGCGTCCTTCCCATGGACTCACCTTCATGGCGAACTATACCTTCTCGCGGGCGATTGACGACGGAGGCACCTTCCGTTCGGGCTATGCCCTTCCTGCAGGTTCTGTCTACAATGAACCCAAAGTATCCTACGATCAAGATCGCATTGAGCGCAGTGTATCCACCACCAACCAGCCGCAGCATGTCGTGATCACAGCGGTCTACGATCTGCCCTTTGGCAAGGACCACTTTGGTGGTGGAAACTACATTACTCGCGCTTTGCTCAGCAATTACAAGTTCTCGGGAATCATCCAGATGTACTCTGGGTCTCCGCTTGCACTGACTGCATCTTCCTGCGGGACGAACGCAGCCAATGGTACTTGCCTGCCGAGCTACAGTCCTACATACACAAGCAAGTCGGCCAAGATCAATGGAGATTGGGGACATGGGGGAACTGCCCTTTCTCTGTCGACCAGACAATTTATTGACCCGACCGCATTCGTAACCACTCCCTCCACAGCGGCTGCGCCTGTGTTCAGCAACGCGGCTCGCACGGCTCCCTATAACCTGTATGGACCGGGTAACTATGATTTGGATATTAGCCTGCGTCGCACCTTTGGACTGGGATTTGAGGGGACGCATCTGGTATTGCAAGGCGACCTCTATAACCTCACAAACCACACTCAATTCGGTGGAATCACGACGGCTTTCAGCCCCACCAGTACGACCTTTGGGACGGTCAGCACGCAGGCGAATTCGTCGCGTGATGCCCAGTTGACCGCGAAGATCGAATTCTAATCCTCTAACCACGACGTGCGATCCTTTCGCTCGCCGTACAGTAACAAGATCAGGTAGAAGAAGAGCCGCCCTGCTATCGGGGCGGCTCTTTTTTGCTGCTCTGGATTGATCGTGTGAGCGCTTCGTTTCTCGGAAAGTTACCTTTTTAGGCCTGCTTTTTATGGGTGGGCTTATGCGACGCTGCGGTGAGCGAGGCAAGGCTACCAGATTTGGTGGCACGGTGCGAGCCGACGAGGGTTTGCCAATCGCGTTCGGTCTGGGTGGCGTATGCGGCGGCAAAGCGGGCGACGGCCTCGTCGAAGCGCGCGGAGGTCCCGATGTAGCCTGCGATGACGCAGGGGTCACCTGAGCGGGCGTGGCCACGGGCCAGCGTCTCGCCGCAGACGGTGGCGTACTCGATGAGGCTGGCGGACTTCAGCTCGTCCAGCTCGACCGAGGCCTTGTGGTCGCTGAGCTGGCGGACGAGGAAGTCGCGGCCCTCAATGGTGGTCCAACCGAGGAATGGGTCGGAGACAAACTGCATGGCGCGCTGCCCCTCGACTACGCGACGACCCTGATGCGATTCGGCGGGCGACTGGCCGAGGTAGGGCGCGTAGGCCGAGGCTGGCTCCTCCTTGATCTGCAGGAAGAGCGGGTCGTTATCGCTGTTGCCCTGCATATAGATGCAGTAGTCGCGCAGTCCGACCGAGCCAGTGCCGACGATCTTAAAGGCGACGTCGAGCGGGGTGTACTGAGCCAGGAAGTGGCGGCGCTCGGGCTGCAAGCTTTCCGCATAGGTGGCGAGCGAGTCGATAACCTCGCGGGCCAGATCGCCGTGGATGCGCGTCAGAATGGGCGGGGCCGATTTGAAAATGCGTCTCTTGAAGAGGCGCGTGTGGACGGGCGCTGGCGCAAGCTCCGTAGACGCTGGAGTTGCGGACGCGTCTTCCACTGGGATCGTCAGCGCATCGAGGTTGTGCAGTGGCGTGGCTCGCTCGGCCAGATGCAGAATCTCGGCGATGGGATTGAGCGTGTGCAAGCGATGCACCTGATAGTGGGCCAACTCCAGCACTGGCATCAAGGCGAAGCGGTGCATCATGTCGCGATAGTGGGCGAGGAACGCGGCGACTGCCTGGCGGCAGAGGCTATTCTTCGCGCCCGCCTCGCGTCCGGCCAGCAGCAGGCTGACGGACAAGCGCTTGACATCCCACTCGAAGGGGCCGCGGATCGTCTCATCGAAGTCGTTGATGTCGAAGACGAGACGGCCGTCGGGCGCGG
>CAZPZL010000501.1:0-2087 GCA_964590925.1 uncultured Granulicella sp. | reverse complement strand
TGTGTCGACCGATTGAGGTCCATGACTACCGTGACCTGTTCGCCGGGCTTGTGAGGCAGCTCAATGCTGCGCACCATTCCGCTGTGAACTCCACCTACCTGCACATCGGCGCCCTCGGCCAGACCAGCAACATTGTCGAACTGCGCCTTCAATTGGTAGGTCGACATGAACAGATACTCCTTGCTCCCGACAACGAAGACCCCGGCCGCCAGCAACGACAGTGTCACAACGATGAATGCTCCCAACCGCGCCAATCTTGACATATTTCCCCCTACGTTTCCTTCAGGAATTGCTTCACAAATCCGATATCGCTTTCCCGGAGGTCTTCAAAACTGCCTTCAATCACCACATTGCCCTGATCCAAAATCGCGAGACGATTCGCAATCGTTCTGGCGCTATGCATATCGTGCGTAACTACGATGGATGCCATTTTGTGCTCCCGCTGGAGTTTGAGTATCAAGTCGTCTATCTCCCCTGAACTGATCGGATCCAGTCCCGCCGTCGGCTCGTCGAGAAGCAGAATCTCCGGCTCCAGCGCAAGCGCGCGCGCCAGGCCCACGCGCTTCTGCATTCCGCCGGAAATTTCGGAAGGCATCTTATCCAATCCGCCTTCCATTCCCACTTCGACAAGCAACTGTTCTACGCGGTCGGTACGCTCCGATCTCGACATGTCTCTGCGATGGTGTTCAAGCGGAAACGCCACATTTCCGGCAACCGTCAGCGAGTCGTAGAGCGCCGCCTGTTGAAATAGAAAGCCCATCTTTTTTCTGATCTCGCCCATCCTGTCCAGAGCCAGGCCGGCAATGTCCTGACCATGGATGCGAACCGATCCCGAGTCCGGCGTTTCAAGACCGATGACGATCCTCAGCAATACGCTCTTGCCCGTCCCGCTTCGCCCCAGCACAGCCAGCGTCTCGCCGCGCCTCACGCTCAGGCTGACTCCATTCAGGACGTTGTGGCTCCCAAAAGTCTTCCGCAAATCCTCAACAGCAACCGATGCAACGCGGTCTTGCTCCGGCTCCGCTTGCTTTATCGCAGTGTCATAGGCTGTGCCCATACTGTTCCTTCGAACCCTTGGTTAATGGAAAGCGACCAGAATGAATTTCACCAACACAACGTCGGCGAGAATAAGAAACAGCGAGCCCAGCACAACCGAGTTAGTGGCCGCGCGGCCTACGCCCTCAGCGCCTCCCCGCGTGCGCATTCCCTGGAAGCAGCCGATGAGCCCGATGATCAGCCCGTACACAGCCGTCTTGAAGGTGGGCGGCAGGAAAGCGCCGAACGTCGCACCATTGAAGCCGGTAAGAATGAACTGATGGAACGAAAGCTGTTCAACCAATGCCTGCGCATACCAGCCCGAGAACAATGCGCATGCATCGGTGGCAACGGTCAAAAGTGGAAGCATCAAAATGCACGCCAGAATGCGTGTCGCCGCCAAAAGCCTGTAGGGGTTGATTGCGGATGCTTCGATGGCGTCGATCTGCTCTGTGACTTTCATCGATGCCAATTCCGCGCCGATGCCCGCGCCCACCCGGCCGCTTACCACCAAGCCAGTGATGATCGGACCCATCACCTGGATCACCGAATAAACGAGCGTTGCCGGAAACATCGATTTGGCGCCGAATCGGCTTAGGCTGTAGCGGGCTTCCAGCGAGATGATTATTCCCACTGCTCCACCTGCCAGAGCCACCAGCGGCAGCGACTTCGACCCCACCTCGTCGAGCTGCCGCACCAACTCACGCCACTCATAGGGTGGAGTGACCCCGGCTTTGAGTACTCGCCAGAAAAATATTCCCAGCTCTCCGAACCAGGCGAAGAACCCCGTGAAAACGCCCAGGGCGGAACCCGTAATCGAACCGAAAAGTCCAAACTGTTGCTCGGGAAGCGTAGGGCTTCTGCCTGCGACTGCGGTGTTTCCGCGGCCGCTCACCTGCTTGCCTCCTCAACTGGAGCGCCATGCCCTTTGTGTAGATGGATGCGCGATAGCAGGGAATGCTGTCCGCCAGAGAGAAACTCCAGCGCAACATTCCCGCCCATATATGCCAGCAGGCTAAGGTTCCCCATCCCGAACGGATCGGTGATGCGAA
>CAZPZL010000500.1:0-2095 GCA_964590925.1 uncultured Granulicella sp. | reverse complement strand
GGGCAGCTTGCGGGTGAGGATGCCGTTGATGACGGTGGCCATCAGGCGGCCTTGCGGAGCGGCTGCGCGCTCGCTGCCGATGCCCTGAATCCACTGCACTTCGATCTGCCCGGTGGCCGGATTGTAGAGGTACTTGCCGTCGTCGAGCGTAGAGGAGCCGATGGCGTTGAGCAGGATGAACTGGCGCGTGCCGGTGAGCGTCCGCTTGGTGTGTGCGTCGGAGTTGCGCGAGGTCAGTGCGATGGAGTCGCGCGAGAACTGGCCCTTGTTCTCGACGCCGTCGGGCAGGTGATCCAGCGAGAGCGCGATGGGCTGCGGCAACTCTTGAAACTCTTCCAAGCCGCGGTTCATCGCGTTGAGCGTGGCTCCGACCGAGAAGATGCAGACGATGACGCCGATCATCAGCGCCACTTGCTGCTTCCACGGCGTTGCGCCGATCAGATAGCCGGTCTTGAGGTCTTGACTGGTGTCGCCTGCGTTCGAGGCCGCGATGCAGACCACGCCGCCGATGGTGATGGCCAGCGCACCAAAGGCGGGCGCGGTCCATCCTTTGACCAGAAAGATGGCGCTGGTGGCCATCAGCGTGGCAATCGTCATGCCCGATACGGGAGAGGAGGAGGATCCGACGATGCCGACGATACGCGCCGAGACCGTCACAAACAAAAATCCGAAGACGACGATCAGCAGCGCCGCAGCAGCGTTCGCCAGCGAGCCGACATACGCGCCGGGAACCGGCCTGAATTGCAAAAAGAGAAACATCAGCACCACCAGCAGGCCGCTGCCGCCGAAGACGACTGCGGGCGGCAGGTCGTGCTCGGTGCGCAGGGGGAGAGCTTTGGCGAGTTTGCTGCCGCCCTTCTTGAGACCCTGCGTGAGCGCGCTGGCGATGGTGGGCATAGTGCGGATCAGCGTGATGAGTCCAGCGGCGGCAACAGCTCCGGCGCCCATCGGACGAACGTAGGTGCGCCACAGGTCCGACGGCGACATGTCCTTGATCAGTACAGTCCCTGGATAGAGTGGGATGGATAGATGCGATCCGAAGAAGTAGATGGCCGGCATCAAAAATAGCCAGGAGAAGACTCCGCCAGCCAGCATGATCGCGGCCACGCGCGGGCCGATGATGTAGCCCACACCCAGATACTCCGCAGTGCAGGCAGCGCGGATCGATGCGCCTTTAAGTAGGTGCTGCGGTCCGAGGTCGGGATCGAACTTCGGCGTGTCGGGCCATAGGGCGAACAGCCCATCATTCTGGAATAGCGTGTATACGCCGCCGAGGCCGAGGCCGAGAAAGACGCGCGAGGCGAAGCTGCCTCCGCGTTCGCCAGCAATTAGTACGTCCGCGCAGGCCGTGCCTTCTGGGTAGATGAGCGAGCTGTGCTCCTCGACGATGAGCTGGCGGCGCAGCGGAATCATAAAGAGAACACCTAACCATCCGCCGAACAGAGCGAGGGCGAAGATGCGACTCGCCTCCAGATCGAATCCGAGAAAGACCAGCGCAGGAAGAGTGAAGATGACGCCAGAGGCGATCGACTGGCCCGCGTTGCCGGACGTCTGCACGATGTTGTTTTCGAGGATGCTGGCGCGTCCAAACGCGCGCAGAATGGAAATCGAAAGCACTGAGATGGGAATGCTGGCAGCGACGGTCAACCCGGCTTTGACGCCGACATATACCGTCACTGCACCGAATACGACGCCGAATATTGCGCCCAGCAGAAGAGCGCGCAGGGTCAACTCGGGGCGCGATTCGGTTGCGGGAACAAAGGGTTTGAAAGCTGCCTTAGTGGACGTCGATGCGGCCATAAATTTTAATTCCCCCGCTTGAAATGCCGATACAGGCTCCGAGGGGAGTTTATCAGTGACGTCGAAGTTTCGAGCAATCTAATGTGCCCGGCCGGGCAATGCTACTGCCCGATCAAATCGGGCCTGCTAAGCACAGAAATACCGGTCTGGGATGTTTGCGTGCCAGCTCAAACACCTTCAGGCTCATCTTGGGTTGAATATGAGTAAAAGTTTGACCTGCTCCGCATCAGGCCGTATACTTTGAATGCGGGGTGGAGCAGCCCGGTAGCTCGTTGGGCTCATAACCCAAAGGTCG
>CAZPZL010000499.1:931-2096 GCA_964590925.1 uncultured Granulicella sp. | reverse complement strand
ATAAAGATCACAATATCCTTTCCATCCCCGAAGAGCGGCACTTCGATGGCCTTGATAGGGGGACGAGGAATGATGAAGCCACAGGCCGTTGTTGATGTATTCTGCAAAGGTCCTCCAGTGAACCAATCGGCCCACAATCCGATTCGCGGTAGTGCCCGTTTCAACTCTACGAATCTAGCCATGCTCGCAAGGAAGTTACATGCTTCAGCGCATTTTAGCCATGCCGCTTGCGCAGACGCCGTGCGCGCTAATCGGGTAGGCCCGACCGGCATTAATGAAGATGAGCCCCTAACGTTGAAGGGGCTAGGCGGCTCAATTCGAACGCGTATCACTGGGATTTGCAAAGACTCATGGAGCCAGATATCCGCCCAAAGGGATAAATGCTCAACAGCGATTATTACCTTGTCATTGGCGATCGAGCAACTGATGTTCTTATAAATCACTTCATTCCACGGAATGGCGTAGCGCTCTTGAAAAGCGGAAAAACAGGTGGTCGTTAGGAGATACGTATCGCGAACGCGGAGATCGTAGGTCTCTCGATCCGATAGAGGGATAAATGCGAGACCCGCGCACACAGCTTCTTCCTTGTAGATGCACGCCGCAAGTAGCGTCGCTTCGTGTCCGCGCTTCACCAGTTCCCTGCCTATACTTAAAAGCGGAAACACATCACCGTCGCTTCCGACAGAGATCAAGAAACAATGTGACATTCTTCCTCCTTTTCTTCTGTCGCTTTACAGTTGCCGCCGGTGATCACTTTAAATCCGACCATATGTGATCAGGTCAAGCCGGCCATGGCGAGTGGCCGAAGACGTGACGGTTTTACCTCGCAGTTGTGTGGCTTTGCAAGGCTCGAAGTGACGCATTGATCTTCAGAAGCGGTGGTTGCATATTAGGGTAGTAGTCGCTCCGATGGGGTTGCGTCTTGCGGAGTGATCCAGGGCCGAGGATACTGGGCTGCCTCCGCAGCAATCGGCGATCGGGATTCTCTGCTGTTTGCTTTTCGGGCTGGATGCGGGAGGGTTTTTGTGTTTTTCTCAGCATTCCTATGGCGGGGCTCCGACGTGGGAGGCCGCTTGATCCAGGAATGCGATCCGCCGCACGTTCTTTTCCCAACCTCCGAATTGGTTTCGCTTTTGTCATTGGCTTTCTCCGCGGCTCATGGTTT
>CAZPZL010000499.1:0-921 GCA_964590925.1 uncultured Granulicella sp. | reverse complement strand
ACTGTGCGGTCCGCACTGAAGCACGTGACCAGGGTGCGGCAGTCGATCGAGCATGGCAGTTACTGCAGTTCTGTTGACGAGCAGTTTGCCCAAGTCTTATTCGGGCCAACTCGACGTCAGAATGGTCTTGCTGAACGCTTTGCCGCCTTCATCGGACCCTGAGATGCTGTTGCAACCTCGTACGACAAGATAGAGTTAGGCGACTTCTGATGGAATTATCGAGGATTTTCGCTACCCCATGCTCTCTTAAATATGAGGCAGTGATGGGTATCACAGAAGTACAGCAAGGATTTGGCTTAGCCTACCGTCGTTGGGATAATCCTCATCGCCACATGGGATGGAGCGCGTTCAGCGGATTGTTATGCAAATCGTCAACCACGCACAGAGCTGGAGGCGCGCCAGATTTCCGCACTCATCAAGTTCCCTCGCCGTGCATTTCTCGTTGTCGCGACGGTTGCTTTTACCGTCTTGAACGGACTTATTGCAATGTCGCTCGGTCACACTCAACGGTCGGGATTAATCGTCTATGACAGAGGTGCAATTAAGCAGGCGGCGTTCACGATATCGACGCAACACGGTTCCCGTCCGATACTTGATCGTGCTTCGAATTTCTCTCCATTCGTTGCTCTGAGGCGTAGTGCTCTCGCCTTGGCGCGAGGTGAGAGTTCATGCTTCACGACGTAGAAGACGCCCGCGACAATGGCATGCAAAGTATCGAGTGGGAAGGGAATGGTGCCGCATCTCAGGAGTCAATCCGGAGGCCCAGCAACTAGAATGGCGCATGGCTGGTGTTACTCTAAGGGCATTGAGGCGATAACGATAGAAAGCACGATGGCGTTCGGAAGCGAACTCAGCATCGGCCAGCGCGCAGCCGATTGGCGTGTGTTGCTGCGCAGCGATCACAAGTGCGGGCAGCATGCC
>CAZPZL010000498.1:0-2111 GCA_964590925.1 uncultured Granulicella sp. | reverse complement strand
CGGCGCAGCAATTAGAAGAAAAAGCAACGTCGATGGAATCAGTTGCAGTTTGAAGATCAGCTTGAGCTGGCGCGTGACCGCGAGGTAGACGACGACAAATCCCAACGGGAAAACAAGGCCGATGATTCCCTTGGTCAGCAGGTTCAGCGCCGTGACGGCGGCAAATGCGAGACAAGGAAGAAGGACCGAGTTTGTTGTCGTATCCGAAAAAATGCAGGGATCCGTCGCTGTGCTTAGTATGACGGATTTCTGAGGGGAGATGCGTTCAATCGCAACAAGAAATGCGTGGACGCCTAGCGTCATCCACAGACAGATGAGGATGTCTGGGATGAAGAATCGCGTGTACAAAAACGGCCCGATGCACGTCGCCAGCACCAGCGCAGAGTAGAGCGCGCCGCGGTCGGGGTGATCTGCGGGAGAGATCGCCGCAAACAGGCGCAGCCCAAGCGCGTAGACAGCCAGCAGAAGCGCAAGCGTCAACAGCGCGATGGGCAGGCGCGCCGCCCAGTCATACGCGCCAAAGATGTGCATCGACCCAGCCGCCAGCCAGTACATCAGCGGGGGCTTATCGAAGAAGCGGATGCCGTCAATGTACGGCGTCACGTAGTCGTGGCGCAGCAGCATGGCGCGGGCAATCTCGATGTAGATCGAGTCCACGTCGTCCAGTAGTCCCGGCGTAAAGAGGCTGCCGATGTGCAGCACAAACCACGCGAGGACGATCATCGCGATGGAGCGTGGGTTGCAGCGGGCGTTAATGGTTTGCGGAGCGTTTGTCGGGATCAAGAGTGGACCAATTTACTGGGGTGTGCTTCTAGTTTCGCATGGCTGTGCAGGCCCAATTCAAGATAAATGCTGTTGGGATCAATGGTCGAGCGGTCGGTCGGTGACGAGAGCCTTTCCAGAGGTTTCTTGTAAGAGAATTGCGCGAGAGCCAAGGAGACGATCTGCGGCGTCGCGCTTCTCCAGCGGGACGAAGAGGAGCTTGCGCGGGCCGGTGCCCCACTGAGCGACCAACTCGGCGGGGGTAAGGAAGAGACCCTGCGCATCGGCGAAGGTCGAGCCGAAGAGCATCGACGAGGAGCGGCCATCGACGAGCAGCGCGGGGCGCGTGAGCGGGTGGTTGAGGTAGAAGGGGATCGACGAGCCGTAGGCTTGATCGCCGTATAGCAGGACGGTGTTATCGCGCGAGATCGCGCCGGTGGATTCGAGTTGCTGGATCTTCGCGGCAAAATTCTGCGAAGAAAGCATCGGTGCAAAGCGTACCAGTGCGATGTGCGCAGCAACAAGAAAGACCGCCGAAGTGAGCGCTATGGCAGTCGTCGCAGCAATGTGACGCCGCCGTGCGCGCAGTATCCACGCGGCTGTTGGACCAAGTGCAAAAGCAGCCAGAGCAAGCGACGCAGGTAGGCGGAGGGCGGCGAAGCTGGGGCCAGTCAGGTCAAAGAGCGAAGACATCGAGAGGGTGTAGTCGCCAACGCCGCGATGAGCCAGCAGCGCGCCGATGTCGGGGACGAAGGCGAGGTGGCGCGAGGTATACAAGCCGTAGGTCAATGCCGCAGCTACTGCGAGGCCGATGGTGGTGAAGGCCGCGTGAGCGAAGGTAATCCAGCGGCGCGAGGATTTGTCTTCGTCATACGTCTCTTCGGCGCGGGTGAGGGCTGCGGCCAGAAGCATCAGCAGCGGCAAGTACGCCGGAAAGGTGTAGTACTCCTGATTGGTCGAGAGGGAGAAGAAGAGAAGGACGAGAGCGGAGAAGAGGCTCAGCAGCAGTGTTGTGCGTTGCGCAGCGTCGAGGTCGTGAAAGGGCGATGAGGAGAGTCCCGCGTGGCGACGGCGACGAACGATCTCAATACCGAAGGTGCCGACCCCGATAAATCCGATGAAATCAATGAAGCCGAGGTTAGGACGGCCTGTCAGCAAAAAAGCTCCGATGAAATAGACGGACATCATGATGATGAAACTCTTCAGTGTCGGCTGGAGATCGCCGAGGTAGCCGGTGAGGGCCTTTGTCTGGAGCAGGTAACGGCGATGGAGAGCGGTGACGCCGAGCGGTAGAAAGAGGCTCATGGGGAAGAGCCAGACGAGGTGGAGGCTCCAGTAGAGGTAGCTGG
>CAZPZL010000497.1:0-2138 GCA_964590925.1 uncultured Granulicella sp. | reverse complement strand
AGAGCAATTAGCGCTTCTCGAACTGTAGCCAAGCTTGCGCCCAATTGGTCGACAAGCTTCTGCGCAAGGAGGCGCTCGCCCGGCTTCAGCTTGCCGTGCAGGATCGCTTCGCGGATCCTGGCGACGATCTGACCGCGCAACGTGACCAGCGGGATGCTGTTAAGGGTGGCTGGCATAGAGCCTCATTGCGCAACGCCCGAGCGCACGCAGCACTTCGTCGCCCATTTCTCACTTACCGCGACGGCTCCCGATAGTGGGATGCCCGATGGGAGGAGCAGCTGCGGCGCGATGGACTTGAAAGGATTTCGTCGAGTTGTATTCATTCGTGTGCCTCCCTAATCAGAAACCGGTCACGAAGTCTCTACTGCCCCGGTACTGCGCTCATTTCATTCGATGGCTTGCTCTCGCCGAGTGCGTTGTAAGCCACGACCACGAAATAGTAGGGTTGACCGTTGGTGAGGGTCCAAACCTTGTAGCTGGTGAGCGCGCCTGCGTCGATGGTGGTGCGGTAATCGCCCTTGGTTGTGCCCATGCGGAGCTTGTATCCAGTGGCGCCCTCAACCTCAGACCAGGTCAGACGGACCGAGCCGTCGAGCGGAGTCGGGACGAATAGATCGGGCGGCGCGGGCGGGCCGGTAAGTGCGCCGGGATGTGGAGGGGCGAAGATGGGCACGCCATCTCCAATGGGCCGAATCTCGAAGTTGTCGTACTGGCCGTAGTTATAGTTATTCCCGATGCCGGCCATACCACGGAAGAACTTGGAGTCGCGAACGGCGGCGACGGACTGGCCGTCGATTGCAGCCGTGATCCGGTCGCCCTGAAAGCTCAATGCGAGGTTATGCCACTGATTCAGCCGAACGCTGGAAAGGCCGGAAGCGATGACGTTTCCCTTCGTCGAAGTGCGCAACTCCCACTTGCCGGTTTCGTAGACATAGAACTGATAGCCGCTGATCTCACCGTCGAGGGTTGCGCGAGAAACGCGTCCCATCACACGGCCGTAGCCAGGCTCTTCGAGATAGAGGTCGGCAGAGACGCTATAGTCGTTCCAGTCTTTGTCGCCGATGATACTGGCCGTGCCGAGCAGGTTCGCAGCCTGATAGGTGCCCCAGACGATGGGTGACTCGTTGACGACTTGGCGCAGACACTTGCCGGGACGGCCGCCCGCGCAGGCGACCACCTCGTATGCGCCATTCTGTTCGATGAAGTAGTTGGGCGTAGTGTTGCCGATCACATAGCGTTCGAAGTCCTCGCGATAGGGTACCGGAAATGGCCGTTCGGGTGGAGGCGCGACGGAACCTTTGCGCTGACCGGTGGTGGTGGTCAGGGTGTAAACGCTGTCAGCTTCGATCTGCAGCGAGTACTCGCCGGCGACAGGCGTCAGATCCTGTATCTTTTCAAACCAATTCTTGCGGTTCGTACGCCAGACATGGACCTTACCTCCTGAGAGACCGCCCTTGACTGTGATGGTTAACTGCTGCGGTTCGGTGGCGGCTATGGTCTCGATCACTGTGCTGTAGTTAGCGCCCTGCTTTAGCGTGACGTAGCTGCCGCCCTTTGGCAGGAGACCGGCGGCATTGTCGAGGTATCGCCAACCGGGTTGGGCGAATTGCGTGGTATGGGCGACGATCCAGAGCGGGGACATCACCTCGAAGTGGCCCGACCAAGGCGCGGCGGCGCGGATGAGGCCGGCGTTGGGAACGTCGAGGATGTCGTAATAGGAACTGGCCATGCACCAGAGAATGGTGGCCGTGATGCGGCCTTCGGCATAGTTGCGGTTCAGCACTTCGGCATAGGGACCTGAGGCTTGGCCACCACTACCCCAATCGTCGTGCCAAGGGCCGTCCTCCGTAGACCAGACGGGTTTGCCGAAGCTTTGGGCGATGGGCGTGCTCTTGAACCGCGGGTAGTGGGTATTGACCACATCAACGGAGTCGCGCAGTTCCCCATCCTTGGCCATGGCGCCGGCGATCGCCCAGGTGTTGACCAGATCGTCGGCGGAGACGCGCGTCTTCAGTTGGTGGGCGAGCAAGGTACGCTTGAGGCGCTTGATGAAGTCGTAGCTGGTTTGGGTCTCGTTCCAGATGCCGATGGTGTCGATGTCGAGACCGTGAACGCGCTTCAAGCCCTCGATGTACTTG
>CAZPZL010000496.1:0-2141 GCA_964590925.1 uncultured Granulicella sp. | reverse complement strand
AGCCCAAGAAGCTGCCCGCTCCCGTTGCCCGCGTCAGCTACGACCTGGAGTACGGTACCGACACGCTGGAGATTCACCTCGACGCGGTCCAGCCGGGCCAGCGCGTGGTTCTGGTCGACGACCTGCTCGCCACTGGCGGCACCATGCAGGCGACGATCCAGCTCGTCAAACAACTCGGCGGAGAGATCGCCGGACTGGCGTTTGCCGTCGAACTCGACTTCCTCAAGGGCCGCGCCAAGTTCCCCGAGTACGACGTCTTCAGCCTCCTCCACTACGACGAATAGCTCGCGATCATGGCGCGGCATGTGTGATTTTTATCGAGTGAATGCGATAAGATCTATGGGCTGTTCATTCTGTTCGACTCAGGAGTGCAGTGTTGATTACCCGACGTAGGCTGATTGGAACGGCTGTCGCTGCTGTGGGAACGAGGTGGCTGGTGCCGCAGGCTCTGGCCCAAACACTGGCTGCTGCTGCCAAGCTCTCTGCGCAGGATTCACTGTGGGATGTGCGCCGCTTCGGTGCAACCGGAGACGGCAAGACGTTGGATACGAGCGCTGTGCAGGCAGCCATCGACGCCTGTCATCTGGCGGGTGGCGGTAGCGTCCATTTCACCACCGGATGCACCTTCCTGATCGGAACCATCTACCTCAAAGACCACGTCGAGCTGTACGTCGAACCCAATTCCACGATTCTGGGCAGTAGCAATCTGGGCGACTACGGCAACGATGTCGGACTGAATCCCTTCTTCCCGGAGACGATTGATCCTTGTCTGATCTACGCCAAGAACTGCGTGGACATTCGTTTGGGTGGCGACGGCACGATCATCGGCTACAGCGCAGACCGCTTCACCGCGCCTGCGGGCGCAGACGATCGAGCCCGCAAACAGCGGCCGATGCTGATCCGTTTCGAGAGCTGTAGCCAGATCTCGGTCGTCGACCTGACGCTGCGGCGATGCGGATCCTGGTGCCTGCATTTGAAGAAGAGCCAGGACATCACGCTGCACAACGTCCACATCCACAACGAGAAGCAGGACGGCTTCGATCTGGAGAGTTGCCAGAATGTAACCATCTCGGACTGCCACCTGCTGGAGTGCGGCGACGACGCCATCGCCATTACCACCAGCGCGCGCGACCAGCCCTCGAAGAACATCTCCATCACCAACTGCCTGATGCACTCGCGCTGGTCGGCGATCCGCTTCGGTCCGCTCTCCAAGGGCGACTTTGAGGACATCACCGTTTCCAACTGCGTCTTCTACGACTGCAACGGCGGTGGCATCAAGCTGGGCATGTTCGAGGGGGCCGAGATTCGCAACTGCCTCTTCGACAACATCGTCATGGATCAGGTCATTGCGCCGATCACGATGTTCGTGGCTACCTGGCCGGATATCGGCTCGACCGCGGCCACGCCGCCGATGATGCCTCCGGGCCGAATCCACAACCTGCAATTTAGCGGCATCCGCGCCATCGCCAAGCAGCAGCCACCGAATGCCCACCCGGACGGCAACGATGGACTCTTCTTCCACGGACATCCGCAGGGGCTGATCGAGAACATCCTGCTGCGCGATGTCAGCATCACGCTCTCCGGCGGCGGCACAGCCGCGCAGGCCGCACGGCGCGAGATCGTCGATATGGATCAGATCGACTACCGCAAGGACGGCTACTGGACCGATCACAAGACGACCTGGGGAGTTCCTCCGGCCTACGGACTATACGCTCGCCACATCAAGGGGCTGACGATGGAAAACGTCCGCTTCGAGTTGCGCGAGCCGGATGCGCGCCCCGCCGTCTTCTTCTCCGACTGCGAGAAGACTCGCGTCAGTGACCTCTCGGCCAGCAGCGACCCGGCTGAGGCCGCCTTCATTACAGCCCGGAACTGCGTCGGACTACGTCTGACGGACGTTACACCGCAGCCGAAGACAGAGGTGCTGCTGCGTCTGGAAGGCGTGAAGTCCTACGGAGTGGTTCTCTCCGGCAACGATCCCCGAGGATTCGGCAAGCCATTCGTATGCGTCGATGGCGCAAGCGAGGCTGAGATCCTCACCCGATAGAAGCGTTTGATTGCAACCCGTAAGACACAGGAGCTTTTGATGAAATCGCATGGATATGCTGCACTGGATAGTAAATCGGCACTGGCTCCTTATA
>CAZPZL010000495.1:0-2147 GCA_964590925.1 uncultured Granulicella sp. | reverse complement strand
CTGGGAACCGGTGGCTTCCGCCACCTGGAAAAGATGTAGACAGGTGAGTCTCGCAGACCGCCCCCCGTTACAATAAGCAGTGATGACCACCCCTGCGTACGCCCAACAATTGCTCTCTCTGCTCGCCCGCACCAGCTTCCGCCTTGGCCAGTTCAAGCTTTCCTCGGGTGGAACCAGCGACTACTACGTGGATTGCCGGACGACCACCCTGCATGCCGAAGGTGGACGCCTGACCGGCGAAGCGATCCTTGCCTTGCTCGAAGCCAACAACGTCGATGCCGAGGCGGTTGGCGGCCTCACGCTCGGCGCCGACCCCATCGTCTCCAACGTTGCCACGGCCAGCGCATGGCGGGCCCAGCGGAATACTTCCATGCCGCTGTTGCACGGTTTCCTGGTCCGCAAGGCGGAAAAAGCCCACGGCACCGGGCGACGTATTGAAGGTTTCAACCGGCCGGGAGCGCGCGTGGTGATTGTGGACGATGTTTGCACCACCGGATCCTCGACCCTGGTGGCGCTTGAAGCCGCGCGCGAAGCCGGAATGGTCGTAGCCGCAGTCGTCTGCATCGTCGAGCGTCAGGAAGCCAACGGCCGCCCCGCCGTGGAAGCTGCAGCGCAGGGAGCGCCCTTCCTTAGCCTCTTCACCGCCAACGACGTTCGCGCCGAGCATGTGAAGCAACTGGACGCAGACCGCGCCTGAGAGCGGTCATTGCTCGGCTTCGGCCTCTGTCTTGAAAGGCCAAGGCTTTACAGGCTGCCGCAAAACTCCATTGGGAAGGCAAGAAGCGTCAGGGCACGACTTCAGTTGGGCCGATAAGCCTTAAATGAGTCGGGGCTTTTGCCTCCGAGGAACGTAATCCGTCCGTAGATTGCACCGCTACAAAGAAAACGGGCAGACTCCAATCCATCGGAGTCTGCCCGTTCTTCTGCTTCCCCGCCCTATTGCACAAACGTCGTGATGCTTTGCGCCGGAAGCGTATACGTAAAGGCGTTGTTGGATACGCTGATCGCGGATTGTTCCGCCAGGTGTACGCTGGCTGTGGTCTGATAGGGCGTCAACGAAGTCACAGTAGCGTTCTGAATAGTGAACGGGATCGCGGCCGCCGTGGCGTTGCTGTTGATGGCGACGATGACCTGGTGCCCGTTTCCACTGTACGCGGAGACAAACACTCCGGTCAGCGGGCTCGCCGTGGCGCTTGCGCGCACATAGCCAGGGCGGACGAAGAGCGAATACTGCCCTACTGCATCTCCGAAGAACGTGGGATTGCCATTGGTGTCCAAGAGCCCGCTGTAATAGTTAAGACCAGCAGAGTTGACCAGCCACCAATACACGTAAGCGTTGTACTGAGCCACCGTCAGTGAGTTGTGGATCTCTTCCGCCGCATTGATCGCGTCGGTAATGCTCTGGGTTGTGGTCTCGCCGGATACGAGGTTGACCGTATGTTCGGTCATCCACAGATCCTTGTTCAGACTCTTTGCCAGTGCGTAGTAGTAAGGCGCCGCGCCATAGATGTGCCCTCCCACGATACTGACTTTGTTTACGGCGTTGGCGTCATTCAGCGTCGGATCCGACATCGACGATGCAAAGTAGTAGGACTCAGGCATGATGAGCGGAACGGTTAGCACCGAAGAATTGTTAGCAACCCATGTATCCATCTGGGCTCCGGTCCACAGGCAGGACTCGTAGCAGCCCGACGCTGTAGGCCCCGCGCCACCGCATGGATCCCAATCCGGCTCGTTCTGCATGGAGATCGCGTAAAGGCTGACGCCCTGGCTGGTGGCGTATTTTACGTAGGCCTCCAGATAGTTCGCATAGTCCGCATAGCTGGACGTGTTCAGATGTCCGGTGTTGACGCTGTTGTCGTCCTTCATGGTCGCCGGCGGCGACCACGGCGTCGCGAAGACGCTGGCTCCAAGCTGCTGCGCTGCCTTGCCGTTGGCCAATTCCGCGGTCCACTGGGTGGTGTCGGCGGTTTGGGTCGCCGTCGTCCAGGTGGTTGGAGCGATGCGAATGCGCATAATGCTCAAACCCAGATCGCCGGTCGCTGTGCCATACAGGGAGTTGATCTGACTTTGCGGCATTTGCGAACTCCACGCTTCCGAGCCGCCGAAGCCGCGAATCGTCTGATAGGTGGTTCCGAAATCGACTG
>CAZPZL010000494.1:0-2155 GCA_964590925.1 uncultured Granulicella sp. | reverse complement strand
AAGCCCTTAGCACGCGCAGCCTGAATCTCCGCCGCCTCGATGCGGAAGATGTACGACTGCCCCGCATCCAGCGTATCCACCTTCTTGGCGTCGATGTCGAAGCCGGTGACTTTGAAGCCTGCCTTGGCCAGCAACAGTGATAGCGGTAACCCAACGTATCCCAGTCCAATGACTCCAACCCGGGCCGTACGCGTCTGCAAGCGGTCCAGACGCTCCTGTGCAATCTGTGGAAGAGCAATATTCGACATGCTCCCGATTATCGCATCCCAACCCATTGCCTTTGTACTCCCCTCCACATGGATGCAAAAAAAATAAATTCGATGCACCCATTGAGAGCAAAAGACATCCAAGGATAGAGCGCAACAATAAACATGAGAAGGTATATATGCAAATAGACTGACGTTTATATTTAGACGCGTGTAATTGTGTATTGCAAAATTCTAGCTGCGCTAAGCTATACGCATAGCATCTCGGCGAAATCCGCTGGGAGGAACAGAGGATCAATGGCTCGTTACTTGATTACCGGAATCGCAGGCTTCATCGGCTCAACCCTGGCCCACACGCTCGTCGAGCAGGGCCAAGAGGTTCGCGGCATCGACAATCTCTCCACCGGCTCGCTGACCAACCTCGCCGACATCCGCGACCGCATAGACTTCCAGTTGGCCGACCTGCAGGATGCCGACGCCATGCACTCGGCCTGTGAGGGCATCGACTACGTCTTGCATCAAGGCGCGCTAGCCAGCGTCCCCCGTTCCGTGAAAGATCCGCTCAGTTCGCATCAATCAAACGTCAACGGCACGTTGACCCTGCTGATCGCCGCCCGCGACGCCAAGGTACGCCGCATCGTCTACGCGGCCTCCTCCTCGGCGTACGGCGACCAGCCCACTCAACCCAAGCAGGAAGACATGCTCCCCCGTCCGCTTTCGCCCTACGCGGTGCAGAAGCTCACCTGTGAGTACTACATCCAGTCCTTCAACCAAGCCTATGGCCTCGAAGGCGTCTGCCTGCGCTACTTCAACATCTTCGGCCCGCGCCAGGCCGCCGACTCGCCCTACTCCGGTGTCATTGCCAAGTTCGTCACTCAGATGATGGACGGCGTCACTCCGACTATCAACGGCGATGGCCTCACCAGTCGAGACTTCAACTATGTAGACAACGCGGTCAGCGCCAACCTGTTGGCCTGCACCGCGTCCAGCGCGGTCGCTACAGGCCGCGTCTTCAATATCGGCACCGGCCAGAGCCACACACTGAACGAGCTATACACCGCCATCGCAGACCAGCTCGGCTTCACCGCCAAGCCGCTCTTCGGCCCCACTCGCGCAGGAGACGTCAAGCACTCCCTGGCCGACATCACCCGCGCCACCTCCGAGCTAGGCTATCAACCGAAGTTCTACTTCCACGACGGACTGAAGAAGACCGTCGACTGGTATCTGGCCGAAAAGCACCTCGCCGAAAAATCGAAGCCAGTCCCTGCTGCCGTCTAGGCCGTATAGGCACTTCAGTCTTGAGCGTTGCTGTTGCTCTTGCCTATAAAGGGCCAATGGTTCGTCCTATATTTAGCCTAGGGCGCAGCTCTAGGTGCGCATTTCAACCAACCCTCTGCGGTTTGAAGACCCGCGCTATAGCTCTTCATATTCGAATATGGTCAGAAGGTTGACAAGCGATACGCGGTGCCCCGACGACAAGCGTTTCTTCCGCGAATCATTCGCCGCCTGCGCCTGCGTTCAGCAAAACTGCTAAACTGAAGATTCGTGGTAATTCCCGCGCGTGCAGTTCCCGCGCCTCATCGCCCACGACACCACGAAGGAGACCGACATGGCAGACCCAACATCAAACGGCACACTCAGCAACCACTCCTTCAGCGAACCAGCGCTCCGCCTCAAGCTCGGCCTCGCCGAGATGCTTAAGGGGGGCGTCATCATGGATGTGATGAACGTCGAGCAGGCGCGCATTGCCGAGGAAGCTGGAGCCATCTCCGTCATGGCCCTCGAGCGTGTCCCCGCCATGATCCGCGCCGAAGGCGGCGTCGCCCGCATGGCCAACCCCAAGCTCATCCGCGAGATAATGGCCGCCGTCACCATCCCCGTCATGGCGAAGGCCCGCATCGGCCACTTCGCCGAAGCGCAGGTCCTCCAGCATCTCGGCGTCGACTTCA
>CAZPZL010000493.1:0-2155 GCA_964590925.1 uncultured Granulicella sp. | reverse complement strand
ATCGCGAAGTGGAGAAACACCCAGGAGCTTTCTGGAATTTCTCCCAGCCCATTGAGGACAACGTGGATGAGACGATGACCGGCACCAAGGGCGGACTGTGTGCCAAGCTATACGGGCCGGACTTGGATGTGTTGGAGGAAAAGGGCGAAGAGATCAAGGATGTTATGGCCAAAATTGATGGAGTCAAGGATCTGGGAGTACAACGCAATACGGGCCAGCCGAATATCGATCTCACCGTTGACCGCCTGGCTGCTGCGCGCTTCGGCATCAATGTGGCAGATATCCAAGATGCCGTGCAGACTGCCATCGGTGGCAATCCGGTCAGCCAAGTGTTGCAGGGAGAGGCAGTCTACAACGTGGTCGTACGCTATCAGAAACAGTACCGCGATACCAAAGAGGCTATCCAGAATATTCGCCTCCTTTCACCCTCGGGAGAGCGCGTATCGTTGGCTCAGTTGACCAAGGTTCAGGTTCGCGATGACGCCTATGATATTTACCGCGAAGACGGTTCCCGCTACCTGGCCATCCGCTTTGAGGTTCGCGGGCGCGACCTGGGCACCACGGTCAAGGAGTCCATCGACAAGATCGCCAAGAACGTGCAGTTACCGCACGGCTATCGTCTGGAATGGTCGGGAGAATACGATAGCGAAAAACGAGCCGAAGCAAGGCTGCTCCTTATCGTCCCGCTGACGGTCTTCTTGATCTTCATCATTCTCTATGCCATGTTCCGCTCCTTCAAGTGGGCGTTGCTGATTCTTCTCAACGTGGCCATGGCGCGTGTTGGAGGCTTGCTCGCTCTCTTTGTAACCGGCACATTCTTTAGCGTATCCTCCGGAGTCGGCTTCCTCGCCCTTTTTGGAGTTTCGGTTCAGACCGGTGTCATCATGCTGGAATATATCAACCAACTTCGAGCCAGAGGTTACACTCCGGCAGGCGCTGCGATCGAAGGCGCCGTGCTGAGGCTTCGCCCCATCATGATGACCATGCTGGTGGCGACGCTGGGCCTGCTTCCCGCCGCCACGTCGCACGCCATCGGTTCCGACTCGCAGCGGCCGTTCGCCATTGTCATCGTGGGAGGTCTTATCTCCGACCTGCTCTTGAGCATCTTCCTTCTGCCTACCTTGTATGTCTGGATTGCGCGTGAAGGGGACAAACTCCCAAAACCGGAGGTGGCCTTTGAAGCCTAGATCGACAGCAAATCTATCGCGATGCATGGGTAGCTGTGTGCTCGGCATTGCCAGCCTTGCAAGCGTGGCGAACGCGCAGTATACGCTCACATGGGATCAAGTGAAGGCGAAGTTCGAGGCAGTCAACCCAGTATTGAAAGCCGATGAGGCTAATGTGGAGGAGATGAAGGCCGAGGAAATCACGGCCTTTCTTCGCCCCAACCCGCAATTCACTCTAACAGCGGATGGCACGCAGATTGAGCGGCACGATGGGGTCTGGACTCCCTTCAAAGGCACGTTTGAACAGCCTAACTTCAGTTACCTGCACGAACGCGAACACAAGCGCGAGCTGCGCCTGCAAAGCGCCAAGGAGGGCACGGAGATTACCCAGTCGCAGCATGTCGACCTGGAACGCAACCTGGTCTTCGGTCTGCGCTCGGCCTTTGTGCAGACGCTGCAGGCCAAGGCCGTGCTTGAGTTGGCCAAGGCCGACCTGGAATACTACGACAAAATCATCGACATCAGCCGGGCCCGCTTCAAAGCCGGCGACCTGGCCAAGATCGACTTGGCGCGGATCGAGCTTCAGCGCGTGCAATACGAATCTGAGATCGAGACCGCGATTGTCAACTTGCGGCAGCAAAAACTTCAGCTTCTGCTGCTGCTCGACGACCGCACGCCGGTGGACCGGTTCGATGTGACCGGAGCCTTCGATCTGGACCCTGGACTGCAGCCGCTGGACGAATACCATCAGATCGCGCTCGACAACAGGCCCGACCTGCGCGCGGCGATTCAGACGATCGATCAATCGCAAACCAACCACAAACTCGCAATCTCCAATGGGTCCACCGACCCGACCTTCGGCGCGTGGTACACCTACAACTCCTCGACCAATAACCCCAATGGCCCACAGACACTCGGCCTCAGCGTCAGCATCCCGTTGCGGATCTTCGACAAGAACCAGGGCGAGAAGAAGCGCACGCTGATCGACA
>CAZPZL010000492.1:0-2161 GCA_964590925.1 uncultured Granulicella sp. | reverse complement strand
AACCACGGCCTCTCTTACCCCGAACACGGAGCGGGTCAAAGTACGATTCGTCGGCTTCAAGACTCCCGTTGAAGGGGGAGTGACGCGCCCATTCATCAGCCAGTCGCTGCCGCAAACGAAGAAAGACTGGATCGGCACTGCGCACCGAAATTCTGGTCACCTGAGCCGTTTGCGTGGCTGATAGATCCAGCGCAAAACAACGCAGAAGAACAAAATCTGGCCTCGAAAATCTTGGCAAAACGAATACCGGCTTGCTTGCGCCATGACAATAGCCTAGCGCCCATTCGATCAGCATTTGCTCCCGAAACCACTAAGCCAATATATGTAGCTCTACCCCGCTTTTTCAGTCAGCTCGGCCCAGCGCGCGTAAAGTTCATCGGCCACGGACTGCGCCTGCTCCATCTCGTGCAGCGCGGCGGTCAGAGCCTCGGCGTTGGTGGCAACAGAGGGGTCGTCGAGCTGATCGCGCGCTGCGTTCAATCGAGCCTCGGCCTCCTCTACACGATCTTCTATCGCCGCGTACTCACGCGCCTCAATATACGATAGCTTCTTCTTGCCCTTACTGTTCGACTGCGGCACACTCTGTGCTGACGTCGCCGTCGCATCCGCTGAGCTGCCATCGCTGTTCGCCGCGCCCTGAGCGCGCTGCCACTGCTCCCACTGCGAGTAGTCAGCGAAGGTCTCCGCATTTCCCAATCCATCGAGGCCGAGCACGACCGTCGATACGCGGTCCAACATATACCGATCATGCGTCACCAGAATCAGCGCGCCGGTGTACTCCAGCAGCGACTCCTCCAGAATCTCCAGCGTCGCAATGTCGAGATCGTTCGTCGGTTCGTCGAGCAGCAGCACGTCCGCTGGCTCCAGCATCAACTTCGCAATCAGTACGCGCGCACGTTCTCCGCCACTAAGGCGTTCCACTGGCTGATTGAGCTGCTCGCTAGTGAAGAGAAACTTCGTCGCATAGCTGGCCACATGCACAACACGCCCCTGATAGACGACCGAGTCCGAATCCGGCGCAAGCGCGCGTCGCAGCGTCACTCCCTCCTCCAACTCGCGCATCTGCGAGAAGTAGACAACCTTCAGTGCCGCCGCTTTTTTAAGCGTTCCCGCAGTCGGCTCCAGATCGCCTGTCAGCAGGCGCAGCAACGTCGTCTTGCCACTTCCATTCGGCCCGACGAGTCCAACGCGCGTACCGTTGGTGACAAGGAAGTTTATCCCCTCGACTATTTTTTTTTCCGTCGCGCCCTCACCAAAGCTCAACGCAAGATTCTCAAACTCTACAAGCCGCTTGGTCTGGCGATCCGTCGCAGTGAAATCAATTCCCGCGGTAGCCGTCTGCACGCGCTGGTTCACATCGCGCAACTGGCCGATAAGATCCTGTGCATTGTCAATGCGTGCCTTGGCCTTTGTCGAACGAGCCTTTGGCCCACGGCGCAGCCACTCCACCTCGATCTTCACCCGATTCTTCAGCGCGTCCTGTAGTTTCGACTGCGCCTCTATGTACGCCTGCTTGCCCTCGATGAATTTCGAATAGTTTCCCTTCACACGCAGCAGTCCATCTGCATAGACCCGATTCAACTCAACAATCTCTGTTGCAACATTTTCCAGAAAGTAGCGGTCGTGGCTCACCATGACACAAGCAAATGTGGCCTCGTTCAGTAGATCTTCCAGCCACGCAATGCCAGCAAGGTCGAGATGGTTTGTCGGCTCGTCGAGCAACAGCACATCGGGATGGGTAACAATGGCCTCGGCAATCGCCAGTCGCTTGCGCCATCCACCGGAGAGCGTCGCAGCCTCGGCGGCAAGATCGGGAAATCCCGTGCGTCCGCCCGTCTCACGCAGCCGCCCTTCGTGCTCGGCCTCGGCGACGCCTGTGCGAACCAGCGCTGCGTCGAGAACATCGCGAACCGTAAGCCCCGGCGCAAAGTTCGACTCCTGCAATACATACGTAATGCGCGCGCGCTTGCGCGTGGCCACTTCGCCGAAGTCAGGCTCCTGCTCGCCAGCCAGTACTGCGAGCAGCGTCGATTTACCCGCGCCATTCGGCCCAATCAGGCCGATGCGGTCGCCATCGGAAACTGGAAAACTAATCTCTTGAAACAGCGGCACAGCGCCGAATCGCTTGGACAGACCCTGCGCATTGAGGATTGGAGGCATT
>CAZPZL010000491.1:0-2174 GCA_964590925.1 uncultured Granulicella sp. | reverse complement strand
CTCGGCCTGACTTGCTTGCGCGACCCCGTTATCAACTGCCAACTGCGGAGAAACTATGCGCTTACAGATCAAACCCGAGCGCTGGCAATGCCTCGTGACATCGTTTGCGATGGCCCTGGACCTGCCGGTCGCGGACGTGATCCGCGAAGTGGGCCACGACGGCGGACAGATCATTTGGCCCACGCTGCCGGAGCCCATGTGCCGGCGTGGTTTCCATCCCCAAGAGTTGATCGACGTGTGCCTGGCGCACGGCTACGCCGTCACGCGCATCGAACTGTTCCCTCGCATGGTGCCGCGGGCCGGCGCATCGGAGTTCCAGTGGCTCACGGAAGAGCAAGCCTGGCCGCGCTTCAGTCGGGTCATCCGAAACAGCAAAGGGGTCATTGAGGGCACCACCCTGCCGAATCGTAAGGGTCACGCGGTCGCCTACGACCACGGCCACGTCTTCGATCCCAACGGCCTGGAATTCCCCTACTCGCCCGCCATCTGCAAGCGGTTGTCGTTCATCACGCAGCACCTCTGGTGCGTGGACAAGATCGGAGGCGACGCATGAGCGAGAACATTGCACGGAACAACCAATTGTACCCCGCAGTGCTTGCCGGCGATGCCGCTGCCCGCGAGGCCATGATCCTCAACAACTTGGGATTGGTTGTGGTCAAGGCTGACAGCCTCATTCGCCAAACGCCAGCTCTGGCGTATTTGCGCGATGATTTAGTCAGCGCAGGGAACATTGGCCTGGTGCGAGCGGTTTACCATATTACACCGCGCGTGCGCCAGCAAGCTGTAAATAACTGGATTGGACGTTCGGTGTCACTAGAGATGCACATCTTATTGTCCCATGAGCACACCATTTACATACCGCGACAATCGGTCAGGGACGCGAAGCTTCAAAACCGCACTATTACGCCACCCTGCGTCCTGAACGGGCTCTCGGAAAAACTGGAATCGTACCTGGAGTTCGAGACCGTTGATTTGCGTGATCTGATAGACGCCTGTTGCCAATCCGACACCGAACGCGAATGTCTGCGACTCCGTGAGGCTGGCCGCACTTTCAAGGAAATCAGCCGCACCCTTCGCATACCGCTTCCTACGGCGAATCTCCTCTTTCGTCGGCTAAAGGCACGAGTGCTGGCGCGCTGGCAAGACTCCGCCCGTGCGGAGGATACCGTCCACTGGCAAATGATGTTCTGAAATTCTCTCCGACGCCGCACGGATTGCCTCTGATATGCGTCCATTTTGTTGATGTCCAGATATACGGACCACGCATCGGAGCCAGAGTCATGCACACGGTCACCTTCATTTCCACAGACTGGCTGGAGCGATCGGCCTGGGCGGCTGCCTGCGGGGAGCGCCTGCTGGTTTACGGCCGGCCCGTTCAGATCGAACGTCGCGTCCAGACGCGACGGACGGCGGACGTGGGATTACTGCTCAAAACCCTGCTTTTGGCAAAGGCCGCATAGATGGCAAAACGGGAACTGCTGCAACTGGCCGACCACTACGATCCGTCCAAGCATAACGTGGCGGGATGGTTTGTATCGGAAAAGCTGGATGGGACGCGGTGCTTCTGGGACGGCGGCCTGAGTCGCGGGCTGCCAACGGATACCGTTCCCTGGGCCAGCACCATCGACCCGAAGACCGGAAAGAAGAAGGCCAAGATCAAGCCGATCGCCACGGGTCTGTGGAGCCGGTATGGCAATCCGATCATGGCCCCCGACCGGTTCCTGAATCAACTTCCCTGCTGCCCGCTAGACGGCGAATTGTGGGCGGGACGTGGAAACTTCCAGCTCTGCCGCTCGATCTGCGGCGGCGACGAGCCAGACCCGCGCTTCATGGACAAGATCGTCTACGCGGTCTACTCCAGCCCGCCGCTGTCGGCGGTTTTTGGCACGGGCGAGATCAAGAACGCCAATATGGCGTGCCACTTGGACTACATCGGCATCGAACACTGGATTCGCCGCCGGTTCGATGCCCTGCTGCCCGAACCGGCCCATGAGGGCGTGCCCGTGCCAAAGCGCTGCCTCGCGGACGACTACAAGTACCTGCCGGTGGAGGCGACATTCTCCGACGAATTGCAGTTCCTTAACGCCCACTTGGACAACGGTTCGGCCTCGAAGTGCTTCCTGCACCGGCAGACGAAGTTGTTCGACATTCCCGAAGAGGCCGCGGCCCAAGTG
>CAZPZL010000490.1:0-2183 GCA_964590925.1 uncultured Granulicella sp. | reverse complement strand
CCCAACGACATAAGCGTTTCTCAGTATCGCCCACAATCCCGGTTGATGCTTTTGGATTCCTTCATTCTGGCACAACGAGGTAAGAGCGATGTCGGGAGATCGGTAGCAACCTTTGTCGAATCAGCCCGTCTGTATCCGAATGGCCTATTCTTGCATCCGATCTTTACGGGA
Source organism: uncultured Granulicella sp. (assembly GCA_964590925.1). Classification (GTDB taxonomy): domain Bacteria; phylum Acidobacteriota; class Terriglobia; order Terriglobales; family Acidobacteriaceae; genus Edaphobacter. The sequence goes on along the minus strand of CAZPZL010000490.1, from coordinate 2,012 downwards.
GGTTCGATCTACTGCAAACGGGTGACTGCTATCAAACTTGCCTGATTCGCGGTATCCTGACGAAGATGAGCGGCAAGTACCATCCCGGACGAAAGACCGCAATGCTGTACTTGCTGGGGATTCTGTTCTGTGGTCTTTCGATCACCTTCGCAGTCACATCCAAGGTGGCAGTGTACTATCCCCATGACTCGGCTACGCGTCCAATTGCAGCCGCCAAGATGTGGCAGCAGGAGAACGTAGTCGTAAGGTCTGTGCCACCTGTGCAGTCATCCCCTGCGTTCCTTCTCTTTGTCCTTGTCGTTGCTGCTACGGCACAAGCTGCACTCTCCTATGCTTGGATACTAACTTCTGCTGAGTTTACGCCAGCTCTCCAGCTCTGCACCCGTAGAGCCAACGCCATTCGCCCTCCGCCCTCTCGCTAGAAAAAGACCCCGGCGCTCTTATGCCGGTCTATGCACCGCTTTTAAAGCGGTGTTGCTGTGTCTCTAGCCCAAGTGAGCCCATCATGAAAACTGCTGCTTTTGTCCGACGCTTCAGTCTCGGACAACTCTCTCTGCTCTGTTGCGCACTGATCGTCGTTAATGGATGTAATCGCTCCAGCGAGAAACCTGCTGCCACCGGCAATTCCATCGCTCCAGTCGTGTCCGCATCGCGCGCAACATTAGCCAATTCGCTGATCGTTGCGGGCGAGTTTCTCCCGTATCAAGAGGTGGAACTCCATGCGAAGGTTGCGGGCTATATTCGCAGCATCCATGTAGACATCGGCGACAAGGTGCGACAGGGCGAGGTGCTGGCCGTGCTGGACGTTCCTGAGCTTCAGGCGCAGGTACAGGGAGCGCAGGCGGGAGTGCAACAGGCCCAGGCTGAGATTTTGCGGGCAACCAGTGATGTGGCACGAGCAAAGGCTAACGATGTGGCTTTGCACGCTGCTGCGGAACGACTGCAACAAGCCTCCGACACGCGTCCTGGCTTGATTGCGCAGCAGGAACTTGACGATGCGCATGCGAAAGATCAGGCAGCAGCGGCACAGGTGGATGCCGCGAAGTCTGCTCTGAACGCCATGCAGCAGCAGCTTGGCATCTCGCAGGCGCAGCGCCAGCAGCTTTCGACGATGGCGGACTACTCGCGCATTGTGGCACCATTTAGCGGCGTAATCACATGGCGCTACGCTGATACGGGAGCGTTGATTCAAGCAGGCACGTCAAACGCTGGATCGGCTCCCGTGGTCAAGATCGCCGAGGTCAGCACGCTGCGTCTGCGACTGCCAGTGCCAGAGGGAATCGCGCCGTATATTCACGACGGTGACGATACGACGATTCGCATCGATGCACTGAATCGCACGATCAGCGGCAAGGTCACTCGCAGTACCGGTGCGCTGGACTCCTCCACACGTTCAATGCAGGTCGAAGTGGACGTACCGAATCCTGATGGCTCACTGACCCCGGGCATGTACGCCCAAGTGACGTTGAACGTGAAACGCTCCGGCGATGCTCTTGTTGTGCCGATTCAAGCTGTAGACACCAGTGGGTCGCAGCCAACTTTGTTGGTGGTCAATGCACAGAATCGCGTAGAGAAGCGTGCAGTGCAGACCGGTGTATCGACTGCCAATCGCGTTGAGATCTTGAGTGGATTGCGGGATGGAGAACAGGTCATCGTCGCCAACCAAGCCGGCTTTCAGCCGGATGAATTAGTGACTCCGAAGCAGAGTGCGATGGCTGTGACTGCTGACGCAGCAGGAGGCCGCTAAATGCCAGGCTTCTCCATCCGCTATCCATTTTTTATTCTGATGCTCTGCCTTGCGATTGCTGTCGTTGGCATGACCACAGTAGCGCGCATGCCAGTCGATCTCTTTCCAGACATCAACATTCCCGTCGTCGTTGTCGCTACGTTCTACAACGGAATGCCCCCGGAGCAGATTGAGTCGAATATAACCAATCCCTTCGAACGATTCTTTACCCTGGGCAGCGGCATCGACCATATCGAGTCGCGCTCGCTGACCGGCGTCAGCCTCA
>CAZPZL010000489.1:0-2183 GCA_964590925.1 uncultured Granulicella sp. | reverse complement strand
CGGCAAGTGTCTCCAGTGCCGCACCGGCCAGGCCCACATCTGTCAGCATGTGCGCATCCTTGGTGTCGACGCCAACGGCGCATTTGCCGGCTACGCCATCATTCCCGAAACCAACATCTGGAAGCTCTCGCCCTCAATTCCCCACGACTACGCGTCGCTGCTCGACCCGCTCGGCAACGCTGTCCACACCGTACTCGCCGGCCCCATTGCAGCCACTAGCGTCGCCGTCACCGGCTGCGGAGCCATAGGACTCTTCTCAATCGCCGTCGCCAAGGCCTGCGGCGCGGCGCGCGTCTTCGCCATCGAAGTCAATGCGCATCGCCGCAAGGTGGCCTTGGAGATGGGCGCCGATCTCGCCCTCGACCCAAAAACCGACCATGTCGAGAAGAGGCTTCTTGAAGCCACCGGAGGTACCGGCGTCGATGTGTTGCTTGAAATGTCGGGCCACCCCGAGGCCATGCGTCTCGGCTTTTCCATCCTTCGAACCGGTGGCCGCGCCTCGCTGCTCGGCATTCCTTCGCGCCCATTCGAGCTCGATTTCGCCAAGGACATCATCTTCAAAGGGGCAATCGTGCAGGGCATCAACGGCCGCAAGATGTTCGAGACCTGGTTTCAGATGGAAGCCCTGCTCTCGACAGGCAAACTCAACCTCGAGCCCGCTATCACCCACCGCCTCAAGCTCAGCGAGTTCCAAAAAGCGATGGAGTTGCTCCAATCCGGCGAAGCCATCAAAGTAGTTATGCGCCCGGAGTAGAAAGGGGCTTCAGGCGATCCAGTCGATCTCGACCTTGCGAAGGCCGCGCACCGCGTTGCAGAGATACACCGCATCTGCCAGGCGGAGGTCCTCCGCATAGAGCACGCGCTCTTCCACGCGTGGCAGCGTCTCGAGCAGATGCCGCCGATAGACGCCGGCAAGTAATCCGCACTCGATGGGCGGCGACAGCCATCGCCCGCTTTTCTCGATGAGGATGTTGCTGATTGCGCCCTCGGTCACTTCGCCACGTTGATTCAGAAATAGAACATCGTCAAACCCAGCATTCACGGCATCTTTGAAGGCAGTTGAGTATAGCGGCCGGTGCGTTGTCTTGTGGTAGAGCATTGGATCCTTCGGATCGGTTCTTTGCGGCGAAATGTACGCGCGCACAGGCATTGCCGCTTCGCCGCTCTTCACCAGGAACTCGTCCGCAATGTGAGGCTCGCCGGAGCGATCCACCAGCAATCTCACCCTGCGCGCCAATTTGCCATTGAAAGCACGCGCATGCTCCATCAGCGCAGTCTCCACGGCCTTGCGCTCGCAGTCGAATCCGAAGTACGCGGCTGAGTCCAGCAACCGGTCGAGATGCAATTCGATGAGCGGATACCCGTCATCCCACAGCATCGTTTCAATCAGTGAGAAACCTTCAGGAAATCTGCTCGCCGATCCCGTCAGAAACTCCGCCTTCAGCACGCACTCGCTGTACTCCTCTTGCGCATTCGAGTCGATCACGATGCCGCTGCCCACCCCCATCGTCCCCCGCTCGCCATCAAGCTCCAGCGTGCGAATGGCCACATTGAACACCGTGCGCTGCCGCGAAAAGTATCCGATCGCTCCCGTGTACACTCCCCTCGGCTGATCCTCAAGTCCTGCAAGCAGTTGCATCGCCCGCACCTTCGGCGCACCGGTAATCGACCCGCACGGAAACAGCGCCTTGAAAATATCGTGAAAGCCAATCTCCTGCCGCAATTCTCCCGTCACTGTCGAAGTCATCTGCCACAGCGTCGGAAAACGTTCAACCGCAAAAAGATCCTTCGTCTTCACACTGCCGAATTTCGCCACCCGCCCAAGATCGTTACGCAGCAGGTCGACGATCATCACGTTCTCACTTTGGTTCTTCGGGTCGTTGCGCAGCCACTCCGCGCGTTCGCGATCTTCACGCGTGGTACGTCCGCGCGCTGCGGTTCCCTTCATCGGCTTGGTGGTGATTCGGCGGCCGCCATTCTCCTGATCCACTCGAAAAAAAAGCTCCGGCGAGAACGAGAGAATTCGCCTTCCTGCCTGCCAGTGAAGAAACGCTCCATACTCCACCGGCTGCCGTTCGCGCAGGCGCGCATACAACGCAGCCCCACTGCCGCGCGCGCACACATTGTAGGGAGTCGTAAAGTTGAGTTGATACACATCGCCGGCGCGAATCCACTCATGAATC
>CAZPZL010000488.1:0-2186 GCA_964590925.1 uncultured Granulicella sp. | reverse complement strand
CTGCCGGAGGACGACGACGGTGGTTTCCTCTCTGCAAGCGGTCGCGTGATGGAGATGCTCAGCGAGCACACGCTGGAGGGCTGGCTGGAGGGCTATCTGCTCACCGGGCGGCACGGCTTCTTCGCCACTTACGAGTCCTTTGTTCATGTCATCGACTCGATGTTCAACCAGCACGCAAAGTGGTTGGAGAAGTCCAAGCTAGAGCTGCGCTGGCGCGAGCCGATTTCGTCGCTCAACCTGCTCATCACATCGCTGGTCTGGCGACAGGACCACAACGGCTTCACGCATCAGGATCCCGGCTTCCTCGACATAGTCACTAACAAAAGTCCTGAGGTCACGCGCATTTATTTGCCGCCAGATGCCAACTGCCTGCTCTCGGTCGGCGATCACTGCTTGCGTTCGGTCGACTACATCAACGTCATCGTCGCGGACAAGGCCGTCCATCTGCAATACCTCACAATGGACGAGGCTGTCGATCACTGCACCAAGGGCATCGGCATCTGGGATTTCGCCTCCAACGACGGCGGCGCGGAGCCGGACGTTGTAATGGCCAGCGCGGGCGACATTCCCACGTCAGAGTCGCTTGCCGCCATCGCCATCCTGCGCGAACGCTGCCCCGACCTCAAGATTCGCTTCGTCAACGTCGTCGATCTCTTCCGGTTGATGCCGGAGAGTGAGCACCCACACGGCCTCAGCGACAATGAGTTCGACGCGCTTTTCACCACCGACAGGCCAGTCGTCTTCAACTTCCACGCGTATCCATACCTCATTCACAAGCTCACTTATCGCCGCAAGAATCACGAGAACATCCACGTTCGCGGATACAAGGAGAAGGGCAACATCAACACCCCGCTGGAGCTTGCGATTCTGAACCAGACCGATCGCTTCAATCTCTCGCTCGATGTGATTGACCGCGTCCCGCGCCTACAGGTCACCGCCGCGCACACGCGCGAATGGCTGAAGGACCAGATTGTCGAGAGCGTCAACTACGCGCACGAGAACGGCATCGACCGCCCGGAGATCACCGGCTGGAGATGGCCGAGCTAGTCGGCGAATCGCAACTCATCCAGCTTGAGTCCACCATTGAGAGGGGGATGAACCTCGGCGGGTTCGCCAATTGCGCTGAAGAGCGAATTAGCTATTGACCCGGTCGCGTCGAATGTTTACTTTGTGGCTAATGGCTGATATGCAAGTACTCCCGACACCGCTCGAACAACTTCCCCCCATGGACACCATAGCGATGAACATTGGAGAGACGATCCGCAACTATCGGCTGCAGAAGGGGATGTCGCAAGGAGACATTGAGAAGCGCACCGGACTGCTGCGCTGTTATCTTTCGCGGGTGGAGAACGGCCACACCGTTCCGTCGCTGGACACGCTGCAAAAGATTGCCGCATCGCTTGACCTGCAACTCTCCCAGTTCTTCGCTGGCCAGTCGGTTGGCCACGATATGTCTGCGCTGAACCTCGATGCCGACGAGATTCACTTCCTCACCCAGATCCAACGCTACTCGTCGCGCCTCTCGGAGGGAGATCGAAGGCTACTTCTGGCTATGGTGCGCAAGTTTGCCCAGTCCACGTTGGCCTAGGGAGCATCTGCAAATTGGGTATCTGCACGGGTTAGCTGAAGCCATACGCTGAATGTATGGGCAGCGGTGTTACGGATTGCGCGACGATCCATGGGAACGGATGAAGAGTTTTTACCCGGGCTGCTGGGTTCTGTAGGCAGTCCGGCGGCGAAGAATCGGCTGTTTGTAGAGGCCGTGTTGTATCGCTAACGAGCGGCAATTCCATGGCGCAATCGGCAGGAGCGCTTCGGCGATTTCCGCAGAGCGCATACGCGTTTCAGCCGTTGGGCAGACGCGGCGCCTGGCACTGATCTTCAAACGGCGCGCCACCTGACACGAAACTTCATCGTCAAACTCAAGCTCTGGCAATCCACTATGACAAAAACGCCCGAAACTTCCTCGCAACCATCCGCCTCGCCGCCGCAACCTGCTGGTTCAATGGACGACACTGTCTAAATCTGGCAACTGACCATGCCGCGCTTTTCCAGATAGCGCTGGTGGTACTCCTCTGCCTTCCAGAAGACGGATGCGGGCTGGACTTGGGTTGCGATTGGCTTGCGATAGGCACCTGTGGCGTTCAGCTCGGCGATCTTCTCTTTGGCCTGAAGCATCTGTGCAT
>CAZPZL010000487.1:0-2187 GCA_964590925.1 uncultured Granulicella sp. | reverse complement strand
TTCTCCATCACATAACTGCCATAACTCCGTTGAAACTTGAACTCCTGTCCCCGGAACGAAACGTCGTAGAAGCCCCACGTCTTTGCGGTAAGTACCGACGGGTAACCCATCTCACCGGCCTTCGCCATCAGCGCCAATCGCACAGCTCGGCTCGTAGCGTCGCCCGCCGCCCAGCTTTTGCGCGATCCCGTGTTAGGCGCATGGCGATAAGTTCGTAGGCTCTGTCCATCCACCCAAGCCAGCGAGAGCGCTGCTATAGTCTGCTCGCGAGTTAGCCCGAGTAACTCGCTTACCACGGCAGTCGAAGCCACCTTCATCAGCACAACATGATCCAGCCCCACCTTGTTGAATGAATTTTCAAGAGCAATGCAGCCCTGTATCTCGTGTGCTTTGATCATCGCCGTAAGTACGTCGCGCATCGCCAGAGGGGGTCTGCCGTCCACAACAGCGTTCCGAGAGAGCCAATCTGCGGTAGCCAAAATCCCACCCAGGTTGTCTGAGGGATGTCCCCACTCCGCAGCCAGCCATGTGTCGATGAAGTCCAGCCAGCGAATCATGGCGCCGATATTGAACGCCGCCTGCACCGGATCGAGCCGAAACCCAGTGCCCGGCACCCGTGCGCCGTTTGGCACAATCGTCCCCGCCACGATCGGCCCCAGCAGCTTAGTACATGCCGGATACTCCAGCGCCTCCAACCCGCAACCCAGCGTATCTATGAGGCAATAGCGCGCCGTGTTGTACGCTAACTCGCTGTGTATCTCAAACTGAAGCGCATAATCCGCGATATCCGCTAATACCTTATCCGGCGTCGGACGCTCATTGCTGATATGCGATGACAATCTGTCTCCTTCTAGTGGCCCGGTTCTAATGTCCATAACGCAAAATGACCTGTCATCCTGAGCGAAAGGGGGCCCCAAACGCCTTTCAGTTTGGGGGTGGTGAGTCGAAGGATCTGCGGCGGCTCTTCAATAAACTTCTAGGACACCACTCTAGACCCGCTCAGCGATCGGCACAAACTTCAAGTTCTCCGGCCCCGTATAACTCGCCGAAGGCCGGATAATTTTCCCATCCTGCCGCTGCTCGATTACATGCGCGCACCACCCAGCCGTGCGCGCAATAACAAACAACGGTGTAAATAGATCGATCGGAATCCCCATCTGATAATACGCAACCGCGCTGTACCAATCCAGATTGGGAAACATGCCCTTGGCTTCGTGCATCACCGTCTCGATGCGCTCTGCAATCGAGAACAGTCGCATGTCGCCCGATTCCACCGCCAATCCACGCGCAACCTCTTTCACAATGTCGCTGCGCGGATCATTGACGGTATAGACAGGATGACCGAACCCTATAATCACCTCGCGTTCGGCAACACGGCGTCGAATGTCCGCCTCCGCGTCCTCCGGAGAACGATATCGAGTCTGTATCTCCAGCGCCACCTCATTGGCCCCGCCATGCTTCGGTCCCTTCAGCGCCCCAATCGCGCCCGCAATCGCCGAATACAAATCCGACCCCGTCCCCGCAATCACCCGCGCCGTAAACGTCGACGCATTGAACTCGTGCTCCGCATACAAAATCAGCGATGTCTGCATCGCCCGCGTCCACTCCGGTCCTGGCTCCTCCCCGTGCAGCAGATGCAGAAAATGCGCGGCAATCGTGTCGTTGAATGCCTCCACCTCGATTCGCCGTCCGTTGCGCGCATAGTGGTGCCAATAGAGCAGCATCGAACTCAGCGATGCCAGCAGCGTGTCTGCAATCGCGCGCGCCCCAGCCTCGCCGTGCTCCGGTCCCTCGGGCATCATGCATCCCAGCACCGAGACGCCGCTGCGCAGCACGTCCATCGGATGCGTCGTCGGAGGCAGCAACTCCAGTGCTTGTTTTACTGCCGCGGGCAGACTGCGCAGTGACCGCAGCCGCGCTTTATACGCGGCCAATTCCATCTCATTGGGCAACGCGCCATGCACCAGCAGATGCGCCACTTCCTCAAACTCGCAATGCGCCGCCAAGTCTCTGATGTCGTATCCGCGATAGTGCAGATCGTTGCCACTGTGACCCACCGTGCAGATCGCCGTGTTTCCCGCAGGCGTACCTGAAAGAGCCACAGACTTTTTGGGCTTGAATGCTGCGGGGAGGGGGAATTCGCTCATTTTCATTCTCCGAGAGCATCAACCTAACTGATAAATAGGA
>CAZPZL010000486.1:0-2189 GCA_964590925.1 uncultured Granulicella sp. | reverse complement strand
AGATTCGGCTCGGTCGAGGGGTCAAGCGCGTAGCCGCGAACTTCGGCCCCGAGCTGGGTGAGCCAGAGAGCCAGCCAGCCGCCCTTGAAGCCGGTGTGTCCGGTGAGGAAGACGCGTCGTCCTCGCCAGAAGGTGGACGCTTCGTGAGGATGGCTCTGATCGCTCTGTTTGCTCATGGGATCAGGATAAACGAAGCTGCGGGAGAATGATGTACAGCAAATGGCGGTAGACGCTGGCGGGCGATTCTGAAACAATGAAGGGCGCTCTCTCGTTCCGCTCCAAACCCTCTTGGACGGCAATCCTTGAGAGGCGCAGGAGTCATTTCGATGGGAACTGTAAAGATTGGCAGCAGACAGGTGGGCATGGGCCAGCCCTGTTATGTGATCGCGGAGATTGGCATCAACCACAATGGCGACATCGACTTGGCCAAGCGGCTGATCAGCGTTGCCGTGGCTGCGGGATGCGATGCGGTGAAGTTTCAGAAGCGCACGGTGGATGTGGTTTACACCGCAAAGGAGTTGGCCACGCCGCGCGAGAATCCCTTTGGCCCAACCAATGGCGACCTGAAGCGCGGGCTGGAGTTCGAGACCGAGGACTACGCCGAGATAGACAAATTCTGCAAGTCGGTGAAGATCGACTGGTTCGCTTCGCCGTGGGACGAGAGCGCGGTCGACTTCTTGGAACAGTTTGACACGCCGGTCTACAAGGTAGCGTCGGCGTCGCTGACCGATGACCATCTGCTCACTCACATTCGCAAGACGGGCAAGCCTGTGATCATATCGACCGGCATGTGCACCTATGCGGAGATCGACCATGCGGTCGAGGTGCTGGGCAAGCAAGATCTGATTCTGATGCACACCACCAGCACCTATCCGGCGAAGTATGAGCAGTTGAACCTGCGCGCGATTCCCAACATGATCGAGCGCTACGGCGTTCCAGTGGGCTACTCGGGGCATGAGACTGGGATTCCCTCGTCCGTGGCCGCGTCCGTGCTGGGTGCATGCGCGATCGAGCGACACATCACGATGGATCGGGCAATGTGGGGATCGGATCAGGCGGCGTCCTTGGAGCCGAACGGAATCTCGCGTTTGGTGCGTGACATTCGCCTTTGTGAGCTGGCAATGGGCGATGGCATCAAGCGCGTCTACGAGGAAGAGATTCCGGTGATGAAGAAGCTGCGCCGGGTCGGGGCTGCGGTCTAAAGAGAATGCCCTTTGACGCGCAACAACTCGTGACGCTAGAGGCGGTAGCATTCGATGTAGATGGAGTGCTGACCGACGGCACGATTCTGTGGTCGGCCACAGGCGAGGAGTCCAAGCGCTTCTCGTTTAAGGACGTGATGGGCGTATCGCTACTGCGACGGGTGGGCATCCAGATGGCGCTGATCAGCGGTGAGTCGTCTCCCTTGGTGGATCGCTACGCCGAGAAACTGCACATCCCGTTTGTGGCCAAGGGTACGCGCGATAAGGCGACGGCGCTGGGCGAGTTCGTCGCACGCTTCGGCGTGACGCTGGACCGCACCTGCTTCTTCGGCGACGACGTCAACGACCTGCCCGCGATGGAGGTTGCGGGCGTATGCGCTTGCCCGTCGAACGCCGCTGCGGAGATTCTGGCGTACGTTGCACAGCGAGGCGGATTTGTCTCGCCAGATGCTGGCGGGCTGGGCGCGGTGCGCAGTCTGGCCGATGCGATACTTGCTGCGCGCGAGTTGCACGGGCGCGATGTGTTTCAACTGCGACCGCCAGAGTAGGACTGGCCACGCTTCTGGTGGAGAGTACGGATACAGGCCGGTTTTATAGATTGGAAACGGCACTTGTCTAGGGGAACTGCATTCAGAAGGAGCGGCATGAAAGCGAGTCCTGAAGATTCGGTCTGCATTGGAAATGCTGCCTTGCATGTGCCAGCGGAGGTGTTTGACATTGCAGCCGAGTCGATGGGTGCCTACTTCGAACCTATTGCCAAGGTGGACCGGCGGAGGCTTGCGACTGATTTTCTTGATCTAGACAGATGCATCAAGCGTACACACGAACTCGACGAGTATGTGCCGATTCGAGGGAAAAAGCTGCTCGACATCGGTTCTGGTTACGGCACGAACCTTGCCACATGCATTGCGGTCTTCGGGGCCGATGGCCACGGAGTAGAGCCGAGCGGGGTGGGCTTCGGCCAAGGGTATGCGGCATCGAGAAAAC